>NZ_SMLD01000240.1:0-11207 GCF_004352805.1 Nonomuraea mesophila | reverse complement strand
CCGGCGGGGCCCTGCTCATCGGGGCGCTCACGGTGCTGGCACGCATCGCCGGTTTCGCCAAGCAATATGCCTTCGCGCAGACGGTGGGCACCAACTGCCTGTCCACCGCCTACATGACGGCCAACCAGATCCCCAACATCGTGTTCGAGGTGGTCGTCGGCGGCGCTCTGGCGGGAATGGTCGTTCCCGTCCTCGCGGGGGCGGCCGGGCGTGACGGCGCCGAGGGCGACGGCACGGGCGAGCGGGCGGGGTGGATCAGCTCGGCGCTGCTGACCTGGGTGGTCGTCGTGCTCGTGCCGCTGGGCGTGCTCACCGCGCTGCTCGCCGAGCCGATCACCGGGCTGTTCTTCGGCGACGTCATCGCCAACTGCCCCGACGCCGGCGCGGTGACGGCCGTCGCCACGCGGATGCTGGTCGTCTTCGCCCCCCAGATCCCCCTCTACGGCGTCGCCGTCGTGCTCTACGGTGTGCTGCAGTCGCACAAACGGTTCGCCGGGCCCGCGGTCGCGCCTCTGGTCTCCAGCATCGTGGTCATCGTCGCCTACCTGCTGTTCGTGCCGCTCAGCGGCGGGGTGCGCGATCCCGCCGAGGTGCCGTCGGCGGCCGAGCTCGCGCTGTCGGTCGGCACCAGCCTCGGGGTGCTGTCCCTGGTGCTGGCCGTGGCCGGCCCCGTGGCCCGCCTGGGCCTGAGGTGGCGGCCCACCTTACGTTTCCCCGACGGCGTGGCCGTGCAGGTGCGCAGGCTCGCCCTGGCCGGGATCGCGACCCTCCTCGCCCAGCAGGCGGCCATGATCGTGGTGCTGCTGCTGTCGAACAACGCGATCGGCAACGGCGCCATCACCGTCTACAACTACGCGTGGGCGATCTACCTGATGCCCTATGCCGTGCTGGCCGTGCCCATCGCGACCAGCGCGTTCCCCCGGTTGTCCGCGCAGGCGGGCGACCCCGAGGCGTTCTCGGCACTGGCCGCGCGCACGACGCGGGCGGTGGTGCTGGTGTCCGGCCTGGCCGCCGGGGTGCTGGCCGCCGCGTCAGGGCCCGGGGCCGTGGTCTTCCTCGGATCCATGAGCGAGGTGCCCGCGTCCCAGCTGGCCGCCGCGATCGCGCTGTTCGCGCCTGGGCTGGTCGGATACGGGCTCATCGCGCACGCCGGCCGGGTGCTCTACGCGGCCGGCAGGGGCCGGGCGGCCGCCACCGGGACCGTTGCGGGATGGGTGGTGGTGATGGTCGCGCAGGCCGTCTTCGTGCTGCTGCTGCCCGAAGGGTGGAAGATCGGCGGGATGGCGCTCGGCATGAGCGTCGGCATGAGCGTGGGCGGGGCGCTGCTGCTGGTCGCGGTCGTGCAGGCCCGGGGGCGCGGCGCCGTGGCAGGGCTCCCGCGGGCCGTGGGCGCGGCCGCCGCCGGTGGCGCGCTGGGCTATCTGGCGGGGGCAGGCGTGGCCGGGTGGCTGGGCTGGGACGGCGGCTGGGCGAGCCTGGGGGTCACCGTGGTGGCGGCGGCCGTCGCGCTGATCGTGGGCGTCGCCGTGGTGAGCCTGGTGGACCGGCCGGACACCGCGGTCGTCGCCGGCCTGCTGCGGCGCACACGCGGATGAGCGGCGGGGCATGGTGTGATGAATGCCTGGGCGCGGCGTGGGGGACGCCACTCCTGCACTCGGGGGACGTGACGGCCCCCACGCGGTAGGCAGGGGCGTTGGGGCCGCGGGCTCGGTGCCCCTCTCCGCGGTGGCGGGAAGCTTTCCAGCGGCTTGAGGCGAAAGGAGAACGTTGTGCGGGTGGCGTTCGTGCTGGGCACCACGTCCGGAGGCACCGGGCGATATGTGCACATGCTGGTGGAGGGGCTGGTGCGCCGGGGGCGCCAGGTGCTTGTACTGGGGCCGCGCAGCGTGGAGGAGCGGTTCTCGTACGCGCGGGCCGGTGCGCGGTTCGTGGAGGTCGCCATCGCCGACCGGCCGCATCCCGTCAACGACCTGCGTGCGGTGCTGGCCGTCAGGCGGCTGACGCGCGACGCGGACGTGGTGCACGCCCACGGGTTGCGGGCCGGGGCACTCTCCGTGCTGGCCAGGCCCGGCGCGCTGGTCAAGCGCGGCGCGGGCTCGGCGGCGGTGGCGGGTCCGGGCCGCTCGCGAACGGGAGCTCCACGGGAGGCCGGGGAGCGAGGGCGGAGCGCGCCCGGGCCGGTGGTCACACTGCACAACGCGCTGACCGCGGGTGGGTTCGTCGGCGTCGTCTACGGGGTGCTGGAGCGGCTGGTCGCCAGAGGCGCCGGGCGTGTGCTCGTGGTGTCGCCCGACCTCGGTGCGCGGATGACGCGGCTCGGCGCGAGGGACGTACGGGCCGCGGTGGTGCCCGCACCCGTGCCGCGGCCGGCCAAGCGCACCCCCCAGGAGGTCCGGGACGAACTCGACGCCGGCGAGCGGCCCATCCTGCTGACCGTGGCCAGACTCGCCCAGCAGAAGGGCCTTGAGACGCTGCTCGACGTCGCGGCCGGCCCGTGGGAGGAGGGGCGCGAGTCCGGCCTGGGAGAGAACTCCCGGCCTGACGTCGTGTCCGGGGCCGAGGCCGCCGACCCGGGGAGAGCGCCGCTGTTCGTGGTCGCGGGTGACGGGCCACTGCGCGCGCGGTTGCAGCGCAGGATCGACGACGAACGTCTTCCCGTGAAGCTGCTGGGGCACCGGGAGGACGTGCCGGACCTGTTGCACACCGCCGTCGCCCTGGTGATGCCGAGCCGCTGGGAGGGGCAGCCGCTGACCCTGCGGGAGGCGTTGATGACGGGAACACCGGCGATCGCGTCGGAGGTAGGAGGGATTCCGGAAATCCTGGGTGAGGCCGGGATTCTGGTCGCCTATGGCGACGTGGATGGGCTGCGCGCAGCCGTACGAAAGCTGCTCGCGGCACCCGGAACCGCGCGGGTGCTGGCCGCTGAGGCCGAGCGGCGTGGGCGGGAGATGCCCGGCGACGACGATGCCGTGCGGCACGTGCTGGCCGTCTACGGCGGGGAAGCTCCAACCGGCGATTAGGTGGGGTCAGGGCGTTCTCGTATACTGCGTGGGTTAGGGAGGGGAGTATCCCTTCGCGACAGCCTCGTCATCACGGTGCAGCCCCGACCCATGGGGCCCCCGGGGCTGCCGGTCCGCAGGCTGACGCGGGCGGGAGAGACCTCCGGCAATGAGTCCTGTGTGCCGGAGGGTTTGAGTTGAGCGTACCCGCGTGGGCCTGGATCGCCGTGATCGGCGGTCTTCTTGTTGTGCTGGCCGTTGATCTGTGGATCGTCGACCGCGGCGAAGCGCGCGAGTTCTCCATGCGGCAGGCCGGTTATTGGGTGACATTCTATGTCGCTCTGGCCGCCGCGTTCGGTGTCGTGTTGTGGATGACGTACGGCGGTGGCAAGGCGGGTGAGTTCTTCGCCGGCTACATCACCGAATACAGCTTGAGCGTCGACAACCTCTTCGTCTTCTTCATCATCATGGGCAGGTTCGCCGTCCCGCGGGCCTACCAGCACAAGGTGCTGCTCGTCGGCATCCTCCTGGCGCTCGTCATGCGCGGCATCTTCATCGCGCTGGGCGCCGCCGCGCTGCAGCGTTTCAGCTGGCTCTTCTACGTTTTCGGCGCCTTCCTCATCTACACCGCGGTCAACCTGGTGCGCGACCACATGCGGGGCAAGGAAGAAGAGGTCAACGAGAACATCTTGCTCCGCTGGGTGCGCCGGACGTTCCCCACCACCGAGGGGTACGTCGGCTCGAAGGTCACGGTCAAGATCGACGGCAAGCGCATGGTGACGCCGATGCTCATCGTGATGGTCGCGATCGGGAGCACCGACTTGTTGTTCGCGCTCGATTCGATCCCCGCCATCTTCGGGCTCACCAAGGATCCGTTCATCGTCTTCACGGCCAACGCGTTCGCACTGATGGGGCTGCGTCAGCTGTACTTCCTCCTGGGTGGGCTTCTGCAGCGGCTGGTCTACATCAGTTATGGTTTGGCGTTCATCCTCGGGTTCATCGGGGTTAAGCTGGTTATGGAGGCCTTGCACGCCAGCCATGTCTCCTGGGCGCCCGAAATTCCTATCTGGGTGTCGCTCTCGGTCATCGGCGCCACAATGGTCATCACCACCGTGGCGAGCCTGGTCAAGGCCCGCATGGACACGCGCGGAGGCGAGGCGGCTCATACAAAGCAGGTCTAGCCTGTTGGGCTTCGTGGCGCTTTGCTTGTGTAGTTGCGCTGTGTCATAGTTGCTAGCTTTGTAACATCACAGCAAAGCGCCCAGTCCAGTCCACCACCAAAGGTTGTACGTGTCCGATTCTGCCAAGTCGAGCCGCGCAAACTCTGTCAGGCTCGCACGCGGGGTCTCCCCGTGGCTCTTCCCCACGGCGGCTGCGGCGGCCGCCACCGCGCTGTTGACGCGCAGGGACCGGCGATGGGCGTTCGCGGCGGTGCCGCTGGGCGCGCTCACCGGTGGCATGCTCTGGTTCTTCCGTGACCCCGACCGTACGCCGGGACAGGGCCGTGTCCTGTCACCCGCCGACGGCGTGGTGCAGAGCATCGACCCGTGGCCGGACGGCCGCACCCGGGTCGCGATCTTCATGAGCCCGCTGAACGTACACGTCAATCGGGCCCCCCTTGCGGGAAATGTCACATCCGTGCAGCATGTGCCAGGTGGGTTCCTGCCGGCGTTCAACAAGGACAGCGATCAGAACGAGCGCGTGGTGTGGCATTTCGAGACCGCGCTGGGCGACATCGAGATGGTGCAGATCGCGGGCGCGGTGGCGCGCAGGATCGTGCCGTACCTGAGTGCGGGCGCGAAGGTCACGCCGGGCGAGCGGATCGGGCTCATCCGGTTCGGTTCGCGAGTCGACATCTACCTTCCCGAAGGGATCGCTCCCGCGGTGTCCGTGGGGGAGAAGACAGTGGCGGGGGTGACCAGAATTGACCGCGGCTGACGCCGGTAGTTGGCAGGCGGATGAGGAAGAGCCTCGTGGCCCCGTCGGCAAGGCGTTCCGCCTGTCCGCCGCCGACTCCCTCTCGCTGGGCAACGCGGTCTGCGGGTTCATGGCGGTGTGCGTCCTGGCCTACTCCGCGATCATGCAACTCCAGATGGCTGGCGGCCCGTTCGTCCCCAATCCGAGCTATTTCGCCACCGCCATCGTGCTGCTGCTCATCGGGGCCACGTGTGACCTGTTCGACGGCCTCGTCGCGCGGCGGTTCCGCGCGTCGGCGATGGGCGCTGAGCTCGACAACCTGGCCGACGTGATCAGCTTCGGGTTCGCGCCCGCGTTCATGGTCGTGATCTGGGGCGGGTTCACCAATCAGGTGCCGTTCACCGCGGTGCTGGTCGCGGCGGCGTCCGTGCTGGTCGCGGGGGTCGTGCGGCTGGCCAGGTTCGCCTGCGTCAAGACCAAGAGCGGCGACTTCATGGGCCTGCCGATCCCGATGGGCGCCATGACGGTGATCTCGATCGTGCTGCTGTTCCAGCCGAGCATATATTCGCTGCTCGGTGTGCTCGGCGTGGCCTGGCTGATGGTCAGCCGGATCGAATATCCCAAGCCGAAGGGCCAGCTCGCGGCGGTCGTGCTCGGATGGATCATGGTGAACGTGGCCTTCCTCACGTTCTGGGTGGCCTGGCCGGAAGGCGGCGACCTGCCGATCAAGATCGGTGCGAGCATGCAGATCGCGCTGGTGGCGGCGATCCCGCTCCGGATGCTCTTCTACAAGCGCGAACTCCGTAAAGAAGCCGAGCGCATCGGCAATTGAGGCAATCTCCCGCCCGTCTTCCGCTTTGATGGGGACCATGCCGGCCCAGCCACGCGAGCACACACGCACCTACTTCCTCGGCAAGCTGGCCGAGGAACTGGAGCAACGCGGGCTCACCGTCTCCCTGCGCTCGCACCCGCCGGCGTTGCGGATCACCGATCCCGACACGATGCTGCTGGCCGAGACCGTCGACTGCGTCCCCCTCGCGGATGGCTGGTTCTACCGGTGGTCGTGGGGCGAGCTCGTCGGCCTGACCGACGATCCCGCCCTCGCGGCCGAGCGCGTCGTGCACGTCCTCGCCGCCCGGCAGTGACCCCGCCCGCGGGTGCGGTTACCAGCCGCGGGCCTTCCACTCGGGCAACGCGGGGCGCTCGGCCCTGAGCGTCGTGTCCTTGCCGTGGCCCGGATAGACCCACGTCCCGTCGGGGAGGCGCTCGAAGATGCGCTCCACCACGTCGTTGTAGAGCTGGGTGAAACGCTCGGGGTCCTGATTCGTGTTGCCGACGCCGCCGGGGAACAGGGAATCGCCCGTGAACAGGTGATGGCCCGCCTCGCCCCCGTCGTAGAGCAGTGCGATCGACCCCGGCGTGTGGCCCCGCAGGTGGATGACCTCCAGGCTGACCGCGCCGACGGTGATCGTGTCGCCGTGCTCGACCGTGCGGTCGACCGGCACGGGCAGCGCGGGCGCGTCGAGCGGATGGGCCACCACCTGAGCCCCCGTCACCCTGATCACCTGCTCCAGCGCCTGCCAGTGGTCGCCGTGCTGGTGCGTGGTGACGACCGCGCGGATCGGCTGGTCGGCGATCAGCGCGAGCAGTCGGTCGGAGTCGGCGGCCGCGTCGATGAGCAGGCCCTCACCCGTCTCCGTGCAGCGCAGGAGATAGGCGTTGTTGTCAAACGGGCCGACGGCGAGCTTGGAGATCGTGAGCGCGGGCAGCTCTCGCACGTCGGCGGGGCCGCCGACCTGGACGTCACCTGTGTAGGTCATGGGTAGTCCTCCGGGGGCGTCGCGGGCAGATCAGCGGGGGCCGTCGCCGACAGCCACGGCGGTGGCGCGGGAAGCGCCGCCGGTGACGGTGTCGGCAACCGTCCCATCGGCACCAGCGTAACGCCCTCGCCACGCGACCTTCCTGTGAGCCAGGCCAACATGGCCGCAGGGGCACCTTCGACGGCGGGGCCGGAGCCGAGCCGCGGCCATCGGGCGACGATTGCGCCGTCCGGGTTCCTGAGGACGACTTCGCTCACCGTGCCGCCCTCGCGGGGCAGGCACGCCCGGCAGTCGTGGAGTTCGCGGGTGACGAACCGTTCCGGCCAGTCCGCGGGACCGTACCCGGCGTCGAGGTCCACGTGGTGGAACCCGATCTCGCGCATGCGGCGTACCAGGAGGTACCAGGCGGGGTGGGGCGGCGGGCGCATGCCCTCCACCTGCGCGGACCAGCGCTCGGCGGGCAGGTCACGGATCGCGGCGGCCACGCGGGCGGAGCCCTCCTCGATGTCGGCCAGGTGGCGGGCGGCCGGGTGCGCGGCCGCGGCCTCGATGGCCGCGGCCCTGGCCTGCAAAGAGGTGTACTGCGGGGTGCGTACGCCGGTCCTTGCCCAGGTCAGGAGGTTGAGGTGGGAAGCGGCGTTCTGGGCGAGGTGGGCGAGGACGTGGCCTCTGGTCCAGCCGGGCAGAAGGGAGGGGGCGGCCAGGTCGGCGTCGCTGAGCGACGCCGCCGTGGCCAGCAGCCGGTTGCTTTCGGCCGACAGTTCCGCTTGGAGCGGGGATAGAACCACCATGTCTTGATATTTCATCATTTTTGGGTGTCCCTGCCGTATCGGGGATGAAAGCTGCAGGTCAGGAAGTTGACGGGTGAAGGGCCCCTGCGAGGTGGGAGATGGCCGTAACCTGTGATGGACGCGTTTCGAGGGCCGGTCACTCGCACATGAGTGCGCGCCGCCGAAATTGTCGGAGCCCCCGTCTACCATCCCCCGTGGACCTATCCGCCTTTCGACCTCCGGGAACATCGTGGCAGACCGCCTGATCGTGCGTGGTGCACGAGAACACAACCTCAAGGACGTCTCGCTCGACCTGCCGCGAGACTCGCTGATCGTCTTCACCGGCCTGTCCGGGTCGGGGAAGTCGAGCCTGGCCTTCGACACCATCTTCGCCGAAGGCCAGCGGCGCTATGTCGAGTCGTTGTCGGCGTACGCCCGCCAGTTCCTCGGTCAGATGGACAAACCCGACGTCGACTTCATCGAGGGCCTGTCGCCGGCGGTGTCCATCGACCAGAAGGCGACCAGCAAGAACCCCCGCTCGACGGTCGGCACGATCACCGAGGTCTACGACTACCTGCGGCTGCTGTGGGCGCGCATCGGCAAGCCGCACTGCCCGGTGTGCGCCCGCCCGATCGCCAGGCAGACCCCGCAGCAGATCGTCGACCGGGTGATGGACCTCGACGAGGGCACCCGTTTCCAGGTGCTCGCCCCGGTCATCAGGGGCCGCAAGGGCGAATACGCCGAGCTGTTCCGCGAGCTGCAGACCAAGGGGTTCGCCAGAGCCCGGGTCGACGGCACCGTGGTGCGCCTGGAAGAGCCGCCGACGCTGAAGAAGTACGAGAAGCACGACATCGAGGTCATCGTCGACCGCCTCTCGGTCAAGGAGACGGCCCGGCGCAGGCTGACCGACTCGGTCGAGACGGCGTTGCAGCTGTCCGGCGGCACGATCACGCTCGAGTTCGTCGATCTGCCCGAGGACGACCCCAACCGCGAGCGCTTCTACTCCGAGCACCTCTACTGCCCCTATGACGACCTGTCGTTCGAGGAGCTCGAGCCGCGCTCGTTCTCGTTCAACTCGCCGTTCGGGGCCTGCCCCGAGTGCACAGGTCTGGGCACCAAGATGGAGGTCGACCCCGACCTGGTGGTGCCCGACCCCGAGCGCACGCTGCGCGACGGCGCGCTGCACCCGTGGTCCGGCGGCCACACCAGCGAATACTTCAGCAGGCTGGTCGAGGCGCTCGGCCACACGGTCGGGTTCACCCTCGACACGGCGTGGGAGAAGCTGCCGAGGAAGGCGCAGAAGTCGCTGCTGTACGGCCACGACGAGCAGGTGCACGTCCGCTACAGCAACCGCTACGGCAGGCAGCGCTCCTACTACACGACCTACGACGGCGTCATCCCCTGGGTGCAGCGCAGGCACGCCGAGGCGGAGAGCGACGCCACGCGCGAGCGCTTCGAAGGTTACATGCGGGAGATCCCGTGTCCCGCCTGCAAGGGCGCCAGGCTCAAGCCGGTCACCCTCGCCGTGACGGTCGCGGGCAAGTCGATCGCCGAGGTGGCGGCCATGTCGATCGGCGAGTGCGCGAAGTTCCTCGCCGCGCTCAAGCTGTCCGACCGCGACATGCAGATCGCCGAGCGGGTGGTCAAGGAGATCAACGCCCGCATGGGCTTCCTGCTCGACGTCGGTCTCGACTACCTCACCATGGACCGCGCCGCCGCGACCCTCGCCGGCGGCGAGGCCCAGCGCATCAGGCTGGCCACGCAGATCGGCTCCGGCCTGGTCGGCGTCCTCTACGTGCTCGACGAGCCGTCCATCGGCCTGCACCAGCGTGACAACATGCGCCTGCTCGACACGCTGGTCAGGCTGCGCGACATGGGCAACACGCTGATCGTCGTCGAGCACGACGAGGACACCATCGCGGCGGCCGACTGGGTCGTCGACATCGGGCCGGGCGCCGGCGAGCACGGAGGCCAGGTCGTCGTCTCCGGCACGGTGCAGGATCTGCTCACCAGCGAGGAGTCGGTCACCGGGCAGTACCTGTCGGGCCGCAGGAGCATCCCGATCCCGGCCAAGCGCCGTAAGCGCGACAAGAAGCGGCAGATCACCGTCAAGGGCGCGCGCGAGCACAACCTGCAGGGCGTCGACATCGAGTTCCCGCTGGGCGTGTTCACGGCGGTGACCGGCGTGTCCGGCTCAGGCAAGTCGACGCTGGTCAACGACATCCTCTACAACGCGCTGGCCAAGGAGCTCAACGGCGCCCGCACGGTGCCGGGGCGGCACTCGCGCATCAACGGCATGGACCAGGTCGACAAGGTCGTCCACGTCGACCAGTCGCCCATCGGGCGCACGCCGCGCTCCAACCCCGCCACCTACACCGGCGTGTTCGACCACGTGCGCAAGTTGTTCGCGGCCACGTCCGAGGCGAAGGTGCGCGGCTACCAGCCGGGGCGCTTCAGCTTCAACGTCAAGGGCGGCCGCTGCGAGGCGTGCTCGGGCGACGGCACCATCAAGATCGAGATGAACTTCCTGCCCGACGTCTACGTCCCCTGCGAGGTCTGCCACGGAGCCCGCTACAACCGGGAGACGCTGGAGGTCCACTACAAGGGCAAGACGATCGCCGAGGTGCTCGACATGCCGATCGAGGAGGCCCTCGGCTTCTTCGACGCGATTCCCGCGATCAAGCGCCACCTGCAGACGCTCAACGACGTGGGCCTGGGTTACGTACGCCTGGGGCAGCCGGCCACCACCCTCTCCGGCGGCGAGGCACAACGCGTCAAGCTCGCCTCCGAGCTGCAGCGACGGCAGACCGGCCGGACCATCTACGTGCTCGACGAGCCGACCACCGGCCTGCACTTCGAGGACATCCGGCGGCTGCTCGGCGTGCTCGGGCGGCTCGTCGACGGCGGCAACACGGTGATCGTCATCGAGCACAACCTCGACGTCATCAAGACCGCCGACTGGATCATCGACATGGGGCCGGAAGGCGGATCGCGCGGCGGCACGCTCGTCGCCAGCGGCACGCCGGAGGAGGTCGCGCTGGTGGACGAGAGCCACACAGGGCGGTTCCTGCGCAAGATCCTGGAGTTCTGACCTCCGTACGACTCACACATCCCATCGCCGGGCGGCGACAGGGCGCGTGGCCTTCAGAGGTGCGGGATGCGCGCCCGGGTGGGCAGCGCGCCGCGGCTCGTCGGCTCGGTGATGGTGGCGTGGTTCACGGTCGGCTTGTGGAGGGTGCCGTACGTGGGCGGTCTGTGGATCGTCGCGTGCGGTGATGGGCGTATGCCGTGCTGTGGGCGATGGGCCGGGTGGGATGGTCCTGTGGTAGGTGTCGCGCCCGGCCGAGGGCGGGTGGCGCCGGGTCGGGGTGGCTCAGGCCAGGCCTGGGCGTACGCGGTTCTCCATGGCCGGGTGGTGGCCGTACGCCGGCGGGGCAGGCGGCGGCGCCGAGCGGCTTCGCCTCGCTCCAGCCACCGATCGGCGAGCAGCAGCGGCAGTCTTCAGCTCAGCCCACCCAGGCGCGTTCCCATCCCTGCGGTCAGCCCATCCCGGCTCTGCCTGGACCGGTGCTCTGCCCAAACCTGAGCTCTGTGCAGGCAAGTGCTTTGGCCAGACCTGTGCGCTGGCCAGGCAGCGCTCAGCGGCGCCACGCAGGGACGTCGCCACCACCGGGGTCCGGCGGGCGCGGCAGGGGGAGGCG
>NZ_SMLD01000023.1:0-78104 GCF_004352805.1 Nonomuraea mesophila | reverse complement strand
CCCCGCCACCGTCCTGCCGGCGCCTCGCCACCCCCTGTGTCGACGCGGGCCCGCGGGTCTACTCGTGCGTGATGCGGATGCCCTGGACGACCTGGTCGCGGAACCTCTGGGAGCCGGTGACGGTGACCTGCACGCCGCCGCGGCACACCGAGTCGACCGGTCGCCCGCGCCCGCGGATCACGTAGGGCACCCTGGCGGTGCGTTCGCAGCCGGGCGCCGGCGTCAGCACCACCATCGTCCCCGCGCCGCCGCCGAACCACAGCTGCGGCCCCACCGGCTGCCCCCGCACGGTGTCGCCCGGCTCGGCGAGCCGCACGCCGTCACCGGCGTCCTCGGCCGACAACACCAGGTAGCCGTCCTTCGTCACCTTGCCCCGCAGCCCTTCGGCCAGCGCCGTACGCTCCTCGAACGACAGCCCGCTCCCCTGGTCGTACATCGCCAGCCGCCACGGCCCGAACACGAACATCAACACCTGCCCGTAGCCGCCGCTGCCCGCCGGGCGCGGCCAGAGCGTGACGTTGGGGGCGTAGTTTCTGATCGGTTCGCCGCCTTGGGTGATCTGCATCTCGCCGCCGTACGGGGCGACGAACTGGCGGTAGCTCCCCTCCACCCAGACACCCTGGAACGGCCGCGTGCCCATGTCGGCGAGGCCGAGCTCGGCCGGATAGCGCACCTTGGCGCGCGCCCCGTGCGGGAACACCACGTCGAGGACCTCGTCGCCACCCTTCTTCGTGGCCTCGGCGTGCAGGATGTTGGGCGGGTTGTCGATCGTGCGTAAGGACCTGATGGGCCCGGGGACCGGCTGCGGCGACACCGGACCGGGTGCGGGAGCGGGCGCCGGCTCCTGGCTGACGAGCAGGCTGACGGCAGGGACCAGCACGAGCGCCAGGACCACCACCAGCCCGATCCAGGGACGGCGTCCGCGCTCGCCGCCTGACTCGATGACGTCGAACCGCTCAGCCACGACGTTCCTCGCCGAGTAGTCTGGCTTGCGCCCTTTCCCTCCAGTTCAGTTGAGGGGGGACCGCCAGCGCAAGCCCTCGAACCTGGCGAAGTCCTTGTCACAGGTCACGAATTCACAACCGTGCTCGATGGCGAGCGCGGCGAGGTAGGCGTCGGGAACGAGGTTGCCCGAGGCCCCGGCCTGCCGGCACAGCCTGACGAAGATCTCCCAGTGCCTGTCCGCGCCGCTGACCACCAACGCGTGCGGCTGGTTGCGGTAGGACGACGCGAAGGCCAGGGCACGGTCGAGGTCATCGGGATCTTTGTAGATGCGCCGGTTGGTGACCATGCGGACGAAGCCGTTGACGACGAAGTCGCTCACGGCGTAGCTGGAGTCGCCGTTCACCATGCGCTCCACGGTCGCATGGCATCGATCGTGGTCGGCAGACTCGTGGCGGAAGGCGTTGACGAGGATGTTGATGTCAGCGAGAAGCATCGAACACCTCCGGGAAACGCTCCTCGTCGTCGAGGTCGTAGGCGATGTGCTCCAGCTTCTCGCCGGCGTCGAGCCGCCTTTGCACCCATGGCTGGAAGCCCGGCTCGGCGGTTGACGTGATCAGCTCGATGCGGGGGCGCTCCGTTGCTTCCGCGGAGCGGTTGATGAGTTGCCGCAAGGCGTCCTCCATCACTGAGTTGAGACTGCGTCCGTTTCTCGCCGCATAGGCCTTCGCCTCGTTGAGGAGCGTCTCGTCGATGCGCACCGTGGTCCTCCGCATGACTCCAGCGTGGGCGAGTGACATAAAAATGTCAACCCCGGATAGTAGTCGAGCGGTCACAGATTTTGCATCCACTTCAGGGGATCACCAGGTCGCCACGTTCACCTCACCGTCATGCGCGACCCGTACCACCTGCCCGACCAGCTCGCGCGACTCGGCGTCGGCCAGCAGGTCGTCCCGTGTCACCACCGCGTACGCCCGCCCGCCGGACGGCACGTCCACCACGAGCACCCCGCGCTCCGGCGCGCCGTCCCGCCCGTGCGCCACGGTGTAGCCGGCCACGACGGCCTCACCCGTGCACACCGGCACGATCGGTCTCTCCTCGGCCACGAACACCGGCGCGGCCTCTCCGAGAGTTCCGCCGGGCTCGCTGGACCAGACGGCCCAGGCGTGCTTGGTCAGGTGCATCCCCACCCCGGTCACCAGGCCGTGTCCCGGCTGCGCGCGCAGCAGCCCCGCCATGGTGGCCGTCGAGTGCAGCACGTAACCGCTGGCCGGCCCGCCCGCGTACGGCAGCCCGCCGGTCACCGTGAGCCCGCGCCGGTCCAGCGGGTCGAGCCCGATGGCGTCGCACGCCTGCCGCAGCGCGATCGCGAAGCAGCTGTAGAGATCGAGGGAGTGCGGGTCGTCCGGCCCGAGCCCCGCACGCTTGAAGGCGGCCTCCGCGGCCCTGCCGACGGCCTCGGAGCGTCCGAGCGCGGGCCGCGCCGCCACCTCCCAGGTGTCCTCCGCGTACGCCCACCCGCGCAGGTACACCCGCTGACCGGCGGGCACCCCGAGCCGGTCGGCCAGCCGTGAGCTCGCCAGGACGACGGCCGCCGCCTGGTCCACCTCCATGACGGCGACCGTGTTCCTGGTGTAGGGCCAGCCGACGAAACGGTTGCCGTGCACCAGCTCGCCGGGGGTGCGCGGGGTCCTGCGCCAGGCGTACGGGTTGGCGGCGGCGACCTCGGTCATCGGCGCCATCATGCGCCCCCGCTCGCGCATCTCCTCCTCGATCGTGAGGCCGAGCGCCGCCCGCCGCGCCGTTTCCATGATCGCGTACGTGTGCACCGGCATGAACAGGCCGTGGGCCAGCGCCGAGGGATGCGGCGGCCGTTCCCATCCGTACGGGGGTTTGGGCACGGCCGGATGGCTCCACGGCACGCTCTCGCCCGCCTGCCGGTACGCCCGGCGCGTGGCCAGCGCCTCGGCCCCCGCGACCAGCGCCGAGTCGATCTCCCCTGCCGTGATCCTGGCGGCCGCCTCGCCGATGAGCAGGTGCGGAGCCGTACCGCCGACCTTGGAGTAGGCGCGGTGGCGCGGTGCGGCTCCGAGGCGTTCGGCGAGGCGGCCCACCGGCGCGTCGTACTGCCAGGAGTCGCTGTAGACGAGCTGGATCGAGTCGAGCCGCCCGGCCGGGAGCCGGGCGTCGGCGGTGGCCGCGCGCGCCACCTCCTCCCACAGGTCGAGCGGTTCCTGGCCGGGCTGCTCGCGAATGGTGCGTTGTGCGATGCCAATGAGGCAGGGCGTGCGGGGATCCATGAAACCATCTAACCAGAACAACATTCGGTTGATAAGCAGTGGCTTCTGATAAAGCGAGTTACCACTGTTGCCGGAGCCGAAATAACACCCCTTCCCACCTGCGGAAATGCCGATCAGGAATACATGCGATCTCGCTATTTCCATAACGGAACGGAACCGGGCCATGCTTTTTCGCGTCGTTTCCTGGCCGCCGCTCCGGCCATTTATTAACGTTCCGATCGTTTTCCTGGCCCACCCGGGGCGCAGCACCCCGCTCTGGGCCGCCGAAAGCCGAGAGGAGCTCCATGTATTCCCGAGCAAGGCGCATCGCGATCCCGCTGGCCGGCCTGGTGGCCGTCGGGCCGGCCACGGGAACGCTCAGCGGCGCCGCGGCCGGCGCGACGGCACCTTCAGACGTCGTGTCCAGGAACGCGGCCACCCCCGCCGAGCAGGCCATCCAGTTCTGGACGCCGGACCGCGTGAAGCGGGCGACCGACCACGACGACACCATCGACCTGACCACCAAGGGCCTCAGAAGCGGCAACAGCACCCCCGACGGCCCCGCCGGATCCGTCCCGCCGATCGGCGGGGAGAAGAAGACGAAGGCCAAGAAGAGCAAGCAGGTCAACCTGCCGAACACCGTCGGCCGCGTGTTCTTCACGCTGCCGAAGGCCGACCCGCGCAACCCGAAGAACTGGCGTTACTGCTCGGCCAGCTCGGTGCAGGGCAAGTACCGCAACCTCGTGGCGACCTCCGCCCACTGCGTGTACGACACGAAGAAGAACATTTTCTACGACAACTGGGTGTTCATTCCTTCGTACTGGGACGGCAAGAGCGTCTGGGACGGCAAAGCGCCCTACGGCATCTACGCCGCCAAGACGTTCAACGCGCACGACGACTTCCTGGTGAAGGAGGACTTCGACTACGACTACGCGTTCGTCAACGTCTACAACGGCATCAAGGTCGACTGGGCGAAGGAGAGGGGCCGCTGGAAGTGGCGGGTCAAGAACGTCGGCCGTCTCGGTGACAACGTCGGCGGCCAGGGCTTCACCTGGAACCGCAGCACCAAGGCGACCGTGTTCTCCTTCGGCTACCCGGCCGGCGAGCACCCCGACGGCGACAAGCCGTTCAGCGGGCGCACGATGAAGTGGTGCTACGGCAAGACCAAGCCGATGCCCGAGGCCAAGAAGTACAACCTGCAGGAGCACGTCGGGCTCAAGTGCTCCTTCACCGCCGGGGCGAGCGGCGGGCCGCTGCTGTACTCGTACAAGAGCGCGTCGCGCACCGGCTACCTGATCGGGGTCAACAGCGTCGCGTGGGACACCGACGGCAACGACCGCTACGACCACACCTCGTCGCCGTACTTCAACACCGACACCTACAAGGTCTACAAGGCCGCCGCCAACCGCTGGACCGGCAACATGCCGTGATCGAGCCCGGCACCCAGGCCCCGGTTCCCGGGTGGGTTCCGGGGCCTTCCCCTGGCGGCGGAATGGGCCCGGCGACGACGTGGTGTGCGCCACTCGGTCAACACCGAAAGCCCTGCGAAAGAGCACTTTTCACGACACATCATGCGATCGGCATACCTACTCTGACCTGCGAAGATGCAACAGTTTAATGATCATTTAGAGGTATGCGGAGTGGATGTCTGACAGAGTCCTTATAGTGCGAAGTGCACCCTTGATCAGGTAACGAATCTCTATCCACGCTGCAATACCGTCTGTACATCTGGAAAAATCCCACCTTACGACCCCAAGAAAGGCAATAGATGATCCCCCGGGCCAGGCACCTCGCGCTCGCTGCTCTGAGCAGCGCGCTGCTGGTGCTGTCCGCCCTCACGGGGATCGCCGACGCCGCGCGCGACAGCAAGGTGTACGCCGTCCCCCTGGCCACCACCCAGGTGGACGTGAAGAGGGTCGCCGAGCACTGGAAGCCCGACCGGCTCAAGGCGGCCGACAACTACAGTCCCGCCACGCCCGACACCAAGGCGGCCCCGACCTCGCAGCCCCAGACGTCCACCGACCAGCGCAACCCCGTGGCCGCCATCAGGCGTTCCCTCGCCGCGAAGAACGTGGCGCCCGTGATGCCGCGCAAGGGCAAGCTGGCCACGACCATGGGCAAGGTCTACTTCCGCTTCGGCGACAAGGAGTACTGGTGCTCGGCCAGCGCCGTCGCCGCCAAGAACCGCAGCGTCGTCGCCACGGCCGCCCACTGCGCGTACGACTCGCGCCAGGCCAGGGCCGCCGACTCCTGGATCTTCGTCCCCAGCGGCGAAGCGTCAGGAGGCATCTACGTGGGCGCCGCCATCAGCATGCACGAGGACTGGTCGGGCAAGGGCGACTACGACTACGACTACGCGTTCGTCACCGTGCACCGCGGCTTCACGTGGACGAAGAAGAACGGCACCTACATCATGAAGGACATCGGCCGGCTCCAGGACAACGTGGGCGGGCAGGGGCTCGCACTCAACAAGAAGCCCTCCACGTACTCCCCGGTCTCCTTCGGCTACCCGGCGGGCATGCAGCCCGACAGGAGCCACCCGTTCAACGGCAAGAGCCTGCGCAGCTGCGACCGGACCCTCACCCAGTGGGCCGCCGTGGCGCCCGCCTTCGACCTGCAGAAGGGCGTACAACTGCAGCCGTGCGACTTCAGCCACGGCGCGAGCGGCGGGCCCTGGCTGATCGGCTGGAACGAGAACCGCGGGCTCGGCACCCTGGTCGGTGTCAACAGCCTCACCTGGAACAGGGACGCGCAGGGCTGGTACGACGCGGTGTCGTCACCGTACTTCGACACCACCACGGGAGAGGTCTACCGGCACGCCTCATCCGTACGGACCATCTCCAGAATCGGCTGACCGCGCCCCGGGCCGCCTCCCGGGACCGCACGGGCGTCAGCCCTTTCCTCCCGTCACCGCGGAACCCCAGGCTTTCATCATCTTCTGGAATTCCTTCCCGAAATGCTCGCGGTCGATCGGCTCGCTGGCGTGCTGGAAATACCAGTTGTCCAGCCTCCCGCGCAGCATGTTGAAGTCCGGGGAGGCATCCGCGTAGCCGAAGTACGACTTGTAGAAGCCGAAGTGGCTCCACATTCCCGGAGTGGCCGCCTTCTTGCCGGTCGTCCACGCGTCGTTGACCTGCGGGCTCAGATAGCGTGCCATCTCGTCATGGGTCGCCTGCACCAGGGAGCGCGGTCCGATGAACGACATCTTCCCGGCGGCGACCTGCGGCAGCTGCGGAAGCTCGTCCCATCCGGCGGCTCGCATGACCTTGCCGAATCGGGTGACCCGGGTGTCGGCGGATCCCAGGCTGGAATCCATGCCGTCGGAGCTTTTCATGGAGCGGAATTTCCACATGTTGAAGAGTTCGCCGTCCTTGCCGAGCCGCGGCTGCGTCATGAAAGGGCTCTTGCCGTCCTCGGCGAACTTCACCAGCGCCGTCAGGCCGGCCACGGGCGCGGCGAGCGGCATGAACGCCATGGACCACTTGAACTCCATCCACCTCTTCTCGGGGCTGCGCAGCCACTGCAGGCCCTTCTTGGGGAAGGGTTCCCGCGGCAGGCGCAGTCCAAGTTCGGGAGACACACGCTGCCGGCCGGCCGCGAACGTCTTGCCGGCCAGTTCCGCGCCGGTGCCGAGGAGGGCCATGCCGAAGCCCGCCTGTGCGGCATGTTTCCAGTCCCAGCCGTACCCGCTCGCCCATCCGGCCGTCGCCAGGGCGCCGGTGCTCACCGTCCCCCCGACGAGGAGGCGGGAGAGGACCCGTTCCCAGCCGGGTTTCTCCATCGCCGAGGCCAGGCCGGTCAGCAGCGGGCCGCCCTTGCGCAGGAGCGAGGGCAGGGCGCCGTGCGCGCCGCCCATGAGGCCGCCGGCAACCGCCCCGTGCCACGTCGACTGGAGGAGCTGCTTCAGGTCGATGTCACCGGTGGTGAACAGCTGGTCGATCACGTTCAGCCCACCGGCGAAGGCCATGCCCAGCACCGCCTCGCGAATGATCCGCAAGGTGATCTGCAGGGCCATCCCCTCCAGCCGGATGACCCGCGCGGCCGCGGCGTTGAGATAGGGGTTGATGACGGTCGCCACGTACACCAAAGTGATCACGTAGGCGGCGGCCACCCAGAAGTGCCACTGCGCCTTGGAGATCGCGTCCATCCCCGTACGGCAGTACTCGGCGAGCTCGTCCGCCTGCCGTTTCAGCTCCGCCAGCAGTCCTTTCTCGCCGGTGAGCATCTTCACGGCCTTCTTGTACTCGTCCGTGTTCGGCCCGTGCCCGGACGTGATCACCCGCCCCGCGTGCTGGTCGACCTCCTCCGCCACCCGGTCGACGACGCGGCCGATCGTCAGCGCGGCCTCGCGCAGCACGTTCACCTTGGCGATGTCGCCGTCGGGGTAGGCGCACCCGAAACCCATGGCCTGCAGGAACCATGCCGCCTGCTGCACGAAATCGGGCGGCTCGACCGTCGAGGGCAGTCTGCCGCCCTCGATCACCGGCCGGTATTCCTCGATCTCCTCCAAGGCCGCGGATGACGGGAGCTGCGAGGATCTCTGTCCGGTCAGGACGTCCATGGTCGCGCTGTTGGCGCTGTGGTAGACGATGCCGGCGTTGACCATGCCGGCGCCCATGCCCTGGAGTAGGTTCACCGTACCGACCAGGTTCTCCAGCAGGGCGTCGCGCAGCCCCACGAACCCCGGCGCCTTCCGCGCCCGATCGCCCTCGTACAGGGCCCGGCCCAGGTCGTCACTCCCGAACGGCCGCTCGCCCATCGCGTCGCAGAACTCGTCCACGCCGATCCGCAGGTCGCGCACCGCGTCCTGGACGCCACCTCCGGCTCCCATCCAGGTCTTGGCGGAGTAAGCGGTTTCCAGCATGGTTGCGACCCCAGCGAGCGTTACCGACGTTCGGTTGATCTTGTCGCGAAGACTGTCAAGAGTGTACAAGGATCACCGAACGGTGCAATTCGGATACAGAACTCCTCGCTGCGGACCGACGGCGGGGCGCTCAGCCGATCACGTACCGATCCGGCGGAAAGGCGGGCGGCGGGCCCAGGTGACCCAGCG
Organism: Nonomuraea mesophila; assembly: GCF_004352805.1. Classification (NCBI taxonomy): domain Bacteria; kingdom Bacillati; phylum Actinomycetota; class Actinomycetes; order Streptosporangiales; family Streptosporangiaceae; genus Nonomuraea; species Nonomuraea mesophila. Next base: position 69,830 of record NZ_SMLD01000023.1, on the reverse strand, counting down.
CCAGAGCCATTCGAGCGGGCCCTGGCGGTAGCGGCGCAGCCACAGGACGGACAGCAGCCACTGGGCCGCGAGGATGGCCCCCGCGGTCAGGAACGCCACCTGCAAGGACTGGCCGACCGGCAGGCCGAGGATGCGGCTGGCCGCCAGGACGAGCAGCGTGGCGGTCAGGTAGTTGGTCAGAGCCATCCGGCCCAGCGGCGCGAAGACGACCCGAAGCACCGGCCGCAGCGGCGTCCTGAGCAGGACCAGCAGGGCGCACACCACCACGCCGGCGATCAGCAGGTCGGCCAGGCTGGAGGGGAACGACGGCCGCATCGGGTCAGCCCCGATCTCCACGTGGGCGTGCACCCACAGGGCAGCGGCCGCCCCACCCACGAAGACCAACCCCAGCAGGAGCGGCCCTCGGGTGGATCGCTCGATCCGCTCGATCACCCCGTACCGGACCAGTGCCGAGCCGAGGAGGAACAGCCCGGCGATCAGCAGAGGCCCTCCCCCGCCGAAAAGCGCCACCGGAACGAGCACGACGGCGAGGCCGGCCACGGCCCATCGCGGCAGCCAGGACGAGGGCAGCAGCACCAGCACGCCGACCACCGCGTACTTGGTCAGGATCTCCCCCGGCCACAACACCATGTGCACGAGCCCGATCGCGAGCAGCGCCACCAGCCGTCGCAGCAGGACCAGCCACGGGCGGGAGACGCGGTCGGCGGCGGAGTCCAGCAGCAGCGTGAACCCGATGCCGAACAGCAGGGAGAAGATCGGTAACCCGAGCCACGGATCCCAGTCGCCCATGGGCTGCGTCACGACGGCGGTGCCGTGATTGGCGATCAGCTGGATGTTGGCGAACAGGATCTCGCACAACGTGAACCCGCGCAGCACGTCGAGCGCGATGATCCGGGGCCGGGAGGTCGGTTCGTGGGGGAACTCTTCGCGAAGCATAGGGCCGAATCCTGCACAGCCGCCCGCGGGGACGGTATCGGCCGAAAGCATGGTCAGCCGCATCCATGAACGTACTTTCGGGCAACGGTGCAAGGGGGTGGTGACGTCTGTGGTCGGCCCATCAGTGATCATGCCCGATGCTGGATGCATGGTCCGCATCCCGCCGCGCACGGCCACCGACGCCTACCTCTCCAAGAGGGGCGGATCGGTACGTCTCGACATCGTCTTCGACGTCGACCTCGGAGAGCTGGTGGAAGGCCACCACGTGGTCGCCCGAGGGCTGGAGCTGACGGAGGCCGGCGGCGTGCTGCACTACGAGTTCGTGCCCGGACTGCGGCAGCAGGAGGAGGAGACCAAGGGCACCTTCTTCTGGTACTGGATGTTGTCCACGGAGGACGACCTCGGCACTTCCTACGACGACCACAACAACGGCGCGTTCGACCCGGAGGGCGAGGCGGCCGCGCACGGAACTCGCCACCTCGGCGGGCCGGTTCCCGGCTCCGCCCGCCTGCTGCAGCTGAACTTCACGCCGGCCGGCGGATGGACACCGCCACAAACCTGGTGCCGGCGACTGGACATTTCCCTGCCCGACGGTCGCGTAACAGCGTCGTGAAATTCCGCCGAACGAGAACGGCCCTAGGTGTCCGTCCGGCGCACGCTCAGGACCACAAGAGCGTCCGGGTGTCGTGCCACGGCCTGCGCCTGTCTTACCGCCTGCCCGAGTTTGTCATTGAGCGACAAGTTGGTCCCGTCCGGTGTCTCGAGAGTCAGAAGGTGGTCGGGCCACTGACCGGATCGCATTTGCAGGCCGGGATAACTCAGTTGCGTCATCACCTTCCAGTTCCTGGACTCCAGAGCACGAGAAACATCGCCCACGGCCGCCCCTTCGTCAGCCAGCCGGCGATCGACGATGAGATATTCTGTCACGATGACCGAGTCGGCCTCCGTGTAACGCAATTCGGTCCGCGCCACGACACCGCCGACTTCTTCGATCTGACTGATCGCGCCCGCATCCACCTCAAGCGGCTTCGCCACCCAGAACCAGCCGATAGCCGCATAGGCCAGGCCGCAGAGCAGGCCGATAGCCACGACCACGGCAGTCGCCGACAGAGCCAGAGACCTTACACTTATCTGCCGCATTGTCACGCTTCCTACTGCCATGGGTTGTAAGCAGGCGTCGGCGCCTTGCATGACGGGGCGTTCACGCAGTCCCAGTATTCGTTGGCCGCGTTCCGCACCCAACCATAGATGGCGTTCCATCGCTTCTGAGCCTCGGCCGTGGGAGCAGGCCCGCCATTCCGCCATCGCTCGAAGTCGTGAGGATCGACGCCATAGGCGACTGCGGCTTCCCAGTCGTTGATATGGCGCGTGGTGTTCTCACGACCATCCCGGTTCGGCCCGCCGGGAACGACTATTGATTCCTTGAGGTGCCGCAGATATGCGGCGGTGAGGCGGATCGCGAAGGCAGCGTTATGATTGAGGATGCGCCCGATGTCTTCGTTGCTCAACTCCTTCGCCATGTCTTTGTAATACTTTTTCATCATCTCTCTGGCTGTGCCGATCTGCATCTGACCGATCCCCAGGGACGTTGTGTCCAGCCATCCTTCTCGTTCTCCGACGGCATCACCCGGATATCCACCGGTCGGCTCCCAGTGGGACATTTCATAGATCAGGACCGCGGCCAGCGCTCTCCGGTCCACACCGTGCTCCTTCGCCGCCCTGGTGATCTCTGTTCTGAGGCTCAACAGCCGCTTGTATTTACTGTAGTACTCGTATCGGACATCAGGGCCGGAGATGCTCCCACCCATAAGCTTCATGTCAGGAGACAGCGCACCATAGCCGTTCAGTTTGAAGCCCGCGAGCCGTGGATCATCGGGATTCTTCCCGGCGGCTCTCTCCATTGCTTCCATACTCTCCAGTCCGCCGACCATCACCCAGCTCGCCGCCAGGTCGTCGTTCGTCATCCGCACGGACCAGCCGGCCATGTACGCGTTCTGCACCTCTTCGTCGGCGAACCAGAAGTTCGGTTGGTCGACCTCTCGTCCGTTCGGCATGATCTTGTAGCCGAGACGTTCGATCTCCTCATCGGAGAAACCGGGACTGGCGAACCACCACTCGTTGTCGGTCACGAAGTCGCTCCACCATTGCTGGTGCACGAACGTCTCGTGACAGATGCTCCCGCTGGAGATACAGCCGCCACTGGCCCATCCGGCTTCCCTGAGCGAACCGCCCGGAACGGTGTTGTGGCCGGTGGGGTCGGTGCCGGTGAGGGGTGAGGCGTTGGCGTAGGTGTAGCGGTTGGCCTGGATCGAGGGGTTGGGGTTCAGGGTCATGGTGTCGCGGCTGGTGAAGGTGCCGGTGCCGGGTTGGTACCAGCGGGCGTGCATGTTGACCTTGCCGGTGTCGGGGTCGGTGTATTCGCCCTGGTAGCCGAGGTTGGTTGTGGTTCCGGTCTGGGCGGTGACGGCGCCGAAGGGGTCGTAGGCGGCGGAGGTCTGCAGGGTGGTGGTGTAGGTGGCCACGAGGTCGCCGTGCAGGTCGGTGAACGCGGCCACCGCTGCGCCGGTGCCTTCGGTGAGGCCGAGCAGGCCGCCGCCGGCGTCGCGGGCGTAGCGTGCCTGGACGGTTCCGCTGCTGTCGGTGATGGCGGCCAGGTCGTTGCCGAGCCCTGCGTAGGCGAAGGTCTGCTTGGTGGTGCCGCGGATGCGGCTGGTGAGGCGGTCGAGGGCGTCGTAGGCGTAGACGCTGTCGCCGTCGGCGATGAGCCGGTCGAAGGCGTCGAAGGTGTAGCCGGTGGTGGTGCCGTCCTTGGTCTGGGTGGCCAGGGTGCCGCGCGGGGTGTAGGTGTAGGTGCTTGCGTCGCCGGTCAGCAGCCGGTTGCGTTCGTCGTAGGTGAAGGTCTTGTCGCCGGCCTTGGTGCGGTTGCCGGCGGCGTCCCATTCGTAGGCGGTGGTGGCGCCGTCGGGGGCGGTCCAGGAGGTGAGGCGGCCGGCGTGGTCGTAGGCGTAGGTGCTGGTGCCTGCCCCTGCCGTGCCGGTGGTGGTTTTGGTGGTGAGGTTGTCGTCTTTGTCCCAGCCGTAGGTGATCGTGGCGAGCTGGGTGCCGGAGCCGTTCTTGAGCGTCTGTCCGGTGAGGCGGTCCATGGCGTCGTAGTCGAAGCTCTGCGTGCTCGCCTGGCCGCTGGTGGCGGTGATGGTCTTCAGGCGGCTGGCCTGGTCGTAGCCGTAGGTGAGGGTGCGGTTCGTCACCGGGTCGGTGGCGGTCTTCAGGCGGCTGGCGTTGTCCCAGGTGAAGGTCGCGGTCCCGGCGGCATCGATGCGCTGGGTGGGGTTGCCCAGCGCATCGTAGCGGTAGGCGGTTTCCTGGGTGCTGCCGCGCGTCACCGTCAGGGGCAGGTCGCGGTCGTTGTAGTCGACGGTCAGGTTCCCGGCGGTGGTCATGCGGTTGGCCAGGTCGTAGCCGAAGCTGCGCTCGGCGGTGGCCGCGTCGCCGCCCGCGCCGTTCTCTTGGGTGAGGCGGCCGAGGTGGTCGAAGGTGCGGTCGATGCGGACGCCGCCGGGCTGGAGGGTGGCGACCGGGTTGCCGGCCGCGTCGTAGAGGTGGGTCCAGGTACGGTCGGCCGCGTCCGGGTGCGCCGTGGTGGCCGGTTCGGTCACCGATTCGGCCAGGCCCAGGCTGTTGTAGGTGGTCCAGGTGGCGTTGCCCCGCCCGTCGGTCAGCCGGGTGCGGGCGCCGCTCGCGTCATAGCCGAAACTCGTGGTGATCGACTCCTCCTCCGAGACCGGCTCGACGAGCGCGGTCGGGCGGCCCAGGGCGTCGAACCTGCGCTGGGTGACGTGGCCCTCGGGGGAGGTGAGGCTGGTCTGGTTGCCGGCGGCGTCGTAGCCGAAACGGTAGGTACGCAGCACATCGCCGCTGCGGTCGAGGTCTTCGGCGGTGATCTGCCGGCCGGCCAGGTCATAGCCGGCGGTGGTCGCGTTGCCGTTGGGGTCGGTGGTTTTGATCAGCCGTCCGGCCAGGTCGTAGGCCATGCTGGTCGTGTTGGTGTTCGGGTCGGTCACGGAGGTGACCTCACCGGCCGCGTTCACCCCATATGTCGTGACCTTGCCGCCCGGGGCGGTCTGCTTGACCAGCCGGCCCGCGTCGTCGTACTCCATGGTGGTGGTGTAGGACGCCGTGGACGGCTTGCGCTCGATCTGCGTGACGGTGATCTGCCGGCCCAGGTCGTCATAGGTCGCCCCGGCCCGCGCCCCGGTGGGATCGATTGTGGCGAGCTTCTCCCCCGCCATGTCGTACTCCGTCACCCACGTCCCGCCCTGCTGCCCCTCGGGAGCGGGATCGGTGACGCGCACCTGACGGCCGAGCTTGTCGTATTCGAAAGTGGTCGTGTGGCCGCGCGGGTCGGTGGTGGAGGTGAGCTGCCCGGCCGCGTCGTAGGTGAGCGAGGTGGCCGGGGTGAGCGCGGTGCCGCCGGGCGGGGTGTAGCTGGGCGTCTTCTGGCTGGTCAGCCGGCCGGCCTTGTCGAAGACCGAGGTGACGGTACGGCCCTCGGCGTCCGTCTCGTGCGTCTTGGCGCCGAGCATGTCGTAGCCGAACCGCACGGTGGGGCGCGCATCACCGGCCGTGCCGTCCTTGTCGACCTTGACCTGCGGGCCGGAGGTCTCCACGAGACGGCCGAGCACGTCGTAGCGCATCTCGGTCGTGAACGCCTCCGCCTCAGCGCCCGCCACGTTGCCGCGCGGGTCGGTCGAGGCGACGGCCAGTCCGCGATCGTCATAGTCGACGGTGGTGACGAGGTCCTCCTCGCCGTTCTCGACGGTCGTCCTGGTGGGGAGGTTCGTCTTGCTGTAGGCCTGTTCGGTGACCTCGGCGCGATCGCTGTCAGCGCTGGTGCGGGTGGTCTTGATGATGTTGCCGTTGGCGTCGTAGGTGAACGCGGTCTTGCGACCCAGCCCGCCGGGGTCGAACGTCTGCGAGGTCAGGAAACCGGCCGCGTCGTAGACATTCTCGGTCGTCGACTGAGCGTTCCCGTCACCGGTGACGAGCTTGATCTGGTTGCCCGCCGCATCGTAGGTGTGGCTCTCCAGATCGACGTCCCGCGCGGTGCCGGAGCCGTTCAGCTTCACGTTGTCGGCGATCTTCTTGGCGAGCAGGTCGTCACCGAAGTATTCGAAGGAGGTCCTGCGGCCCATCGCATCCGACTGAGCCACCAGGCGACCCGCCGCGTCATAACCGAACGACGCCAGCACCTTGTCCGTGGCCGGCTGCGGATCGACCGGGCTGCCGGTCCAGCCCTTCAACGTCTGAGTGACCAGCTCGCCGCGCTCGCTGTAGGCGTGCTCGACCACCGCGCCCCTGGCATCCGTCACCGTGGCCAACCTGCCGATGGCATTCCAGCTCTGACGCACCACACCGCCCTCAGCGTCGGTGATCGTCTCCACCCTGCCGTGATCGTCATAGGTATAGACGGTCGCCCGCTCGGCGTCGCCACCGGTCAGATCGCTGACCGTCTCCCGCAGCCGGGCGCCGTCCGGGTCATAGGCGTACGTGGTGCGCCTGGTGTGCGTGACCCCCGACACCTCGTTCTTCACGCCCGGCTCGGTCTGCGTCGCCACACGACCCAGCACGTCATAGGTCAGAACCGTCTTCACCCCGTCCGGGTGCGCCTCGGACACCTCCGAACTCTCCCGCAGCCGGCCTAACGCGTCATAGTCCAGCTCGACCATCAACCCCTCAGGGTCGCGTTGCTCGGCCAGGTCACCGGCCGCCGTATAGCGATAGGTCCACGTATTACCCCTGGGATCCGTCTGAGAGGCCACCAACCCGGCCGGGGTGGTGCCGCCGCCGACAGCCGACTCGGTGCCGTCGGTGTAGGCGGTCGTGACCGAGCGGCCGTCGGGAAAACCAGCGGTGGCGGGGGTGGTCTGCTTGGTCTGCTCGCCGTACTCGTTGTACTCCCACCGCGTGGCGTAGGTGTCGCTCTCCAGGTCGGACGAGCGGGCATCCCGATGGACGACCATCTTGCCGTTACGGGGGTCGAAGTCGTCATCCTTGTTGAGGTGGTAGTCCGCGTACGCGTTCTGGCAGTTGGATGCCGTACGACACGACCTGTTGCGGATCGGATTGCCGCGCTCGTCGTTCCACAGGCGGAACACGTTGTCGTTGCGGTCGACCTTCTTGGCGAGGAAGCCGCCGGTGTCGTACTCGTAGCTCGTCTTGAAGTCGAGCTGGTCGATCTCGTACACCAGTCGATCGGCACGTCCCTGGTCGTAGCCGTAGGTCTGCTTGCCGTCGCGCGGATCGGTCACCTCGACCGTGTTGACCTTCTCCACCCAGTCGACCTCTGGCTTGCCGACCTTCCACGTTCCCCCGTGCCGGTCAACGTGTGTCAGGAGGCGGTCTGTCGCGGTGTCGTAGGTGTTCTTGGCCCAGATCCGGCCGGACGGCAGCGTGACCTGCGTCAGCTTGTTGCTGACCTTCGCCCGCGCCGCCCAGTGCGCCTGGACCGTGGCCTGCGCCAGCGGCTTGTCGTAGACCGCGAACTCGTCGATCGTGCCCTTGAACGCGAACGCCCCCGAAGCCGTCTGCCCGCCCGGAATGTCCGACCAGCCGGTGGCACGGTCACCGCTGCCCACGAACGCATATGCCCGGTAATCCGGCACGATCGTTCCGGTCAGCGTGCCGGCGAGTTCACCGTCGAGGTAGAGCTTCTGCTGCTCACCCGCCACCGTGAGCACGACATGATGCCACCGGCCATCATTGACCGGGGCGGAAGAGGCGATCGGGGTGTATCCCCTGTCCGACACCTCGCCCAGCTGACCACGCAACCGCCCGTCCGTGCCGACGTACAGGACAGGCTCCGTGGCGCCGAACTCGTAGCCGAACTGACCAGTGGACAGCACGACCCCGTTCTGCGTGGTCTGGATCCAGCCTTCGATCGAGAGCTCGTTACCCAGGTGATCCAGCATGTCGGACGGAAGTTCCATGGTCGACTTCGTGAAACCTGCGGCGGTGTCGCTGCTTCCCTCCAGCGCCCCCGGCCGGCCCACCGTAACGCCGGAATAGATGCCCGTGCCGCCCTCGCTGCCGAGGTTGGCCGCGGGTTCGTACCGGGCGTCGCCCAGGCGCCAATACCCCACGGGCTCGGCGTCGAGAACAATCCCCTGGTAGCGAGAACCGTCCCCATAGATAGAGGTCGTGCACTTGGGCGCGGCCGCCGGCGAGCACACCGACGTCAGATTGTCACCCGTATAGCTGTAGGTCCACGTCAACACCTTGCCGTCCACCTCATCCGTGGACACCGTGGCCACCCGGGGCCCGTTCCAGGTGAAATGCAGCGCCCGGCCGCCGACCCCCGTCACCGAGCTGAACGTGCCGTCATCTCCATAAGAAAGCGTCTGCGCCCGGCCCCGCCTGTCCGTGATCTTCAGCAACCTGCCTGACGCGTCGAAGTGATAAGAGGTGGAGGAGATGTCCATCAGGCGCCAGCCGCCGCCCTCCACCTCCGCCAGCACGTCCTTCATCCCGGGCGGAGGCTGGTACGTGCCGTCGCCCCTGGCCGCGAACCGGACCCGCCGGCCACTCGGATAGCTCACCAGCAGGCTCGCCGTCGTCGTTCCGGACACCTCCGGCACGACCTTCATGTCCCAGTGCGTCGACCAGCCGGCGCCGAAGATCCCGTCCGTACGCGGATCCTGACTGTTGTACGTCCGCGTCACCGACAAGGGCGGACCCGCGGTATTCACCTGTGCGTCCACAGCGCTGGTGGTGTAGTTCCCGGCGATGGGCGAGAACTCCTGCCCCTCGCTCGCACGCTCACCCAGATGGAAACTGTTCAACGGCTGACGCGCACCCGTGACGATCAGCTGCCTGTCGCTGACGTCGAACTCGCTGCTCTCCGAGTCCGTGACGCGAACCCACCACTCGTACTGCCGGCCCCACTGCAGCGTGTCCTCCGGCACCCGCCAACTGGATTCACCCAGGCGATTGCCGGACTGCCAGCACTCCGGCGTCGGGACGGGATCACCCTGCCCGTCGTCCTCGTCCTCCTCGGGTTTCTCACAGATGTGGAACCTGAAGCGCAGATCCGCCTCCGACCCCCCGCCCACCCGAGTCGCGCGTACGGTCAGCAGCGGCGTCGTGCTGCCCACCAACGTGCCCGTCCGGGGGTACACGTCCTCGATCATGGGGAACGCGAGCGGCAGGGCCTGCCGGTCCGCCTGCTCCACGCGCCGCACACCGGGCGGCAGGTCGGACTTCGCCGGCTTCAGCGCCTCGCCCCGCGGGTCCAGAGCGAGGGCTCCCGGCACCCGGGATTCCTGTTCAGGCTCCGGCCCGCCTGCGACCGAGGCCACGAGGCCGGGCACGACACCCGCTGTGCCCGGTTGCTGCCTGGGGATGGCCAGATCCGCCTGCGCCGAGGTCACCCCGCTCGACGCGTTCGCCTGCGCAGATGCCGGACCGGCGACCAGCGTCAGGAGGCCCGGTAGGACGGCGGCGAGAATGAGGACCGTAACTCGGGACAAGGACCAGCACATACTCCGTCACACTCCGAACCGCGCAGGGCGCCCACGGACGCCGGACGAAGCTCCACCCCACCCGGCAGCGGCCGAAGCCCTGACACGTGCGGTCCGGAGCGAGTCACCGAACAGGCAAGTCGAAGGACAGGGATGAAGGGCATACCGCCCGGCCCCCGCGAGCGGGCGGAGCCCCCTGATTCCGGGCGTCGGCAGGCGTAGGAGCACCCGGTTCTCCATTCACGTTGGGGGTCTACGGTCGCGGGCCGTGGCGCGGAGCCCTTCGACCGGAGATGACCTCGCAAGCATGAATGCCGCTTCTCTCGAGATTCTCTGGAGATTGTCATGATCTTGTCGCGTCGATCTGTTACCGCATGTTGCGTCCGACGAGACCGCTGGGGCGGACCATGTCTCCCAGGTAGGCCAACCGAGGGAGCGTTCATTGCAGATTCGGGTCTTGGGTCCGGTCGACATCCGGCGTGACGACCGCGTGGTGCCGGTCGTCGGGGAGAAACAGCGCACGTTGCTCGCCCTGTTCGTGCTGCGGGCCAACAGGATCGTGCCGCACGAGGATCTGCTGACCGCTCTATGGGGCGACAGGCAACCGCCCACAGGGCGAAGGGCCCTGCACAACCACCTGTGGTCACTGCGCCGTGCCCTGGGCGACGACGCCGAGATCTCCACCAGCGCCGGAGGCTACGCGCTCGTCCTGCCGGCTCACGCTTCGGATCTCGCCCTCTTCCGCTCCGAGGTCGCCTCCGCCGGCGAACACCGCCTGCGCGGTGACGTCGCCGAAACCGCAGAACGGCTACGAGTGGCGCTGGCTCTCTGGCGTGGTCCCGCCCTTGCGGGGACTCGCCTGGAGTTCCAGAGCGCCGAGGGTCACCGGCTGGAGGATCAGCGGATCGCCGCACTCGCCGAGCGGATCGATGCGGATCTCGCCTTGGGCAGGCACGCCGACCTGATCGGCGAAGTGCGGCACCTGGTCGATGCCGATCCCTTGAACGAGCGTTTCCGGGAGCAGCTGATGCTCGCCCTGTACCGGGACGGTCGCCGGGCCGAAGCGCTCGAGCAGTACAGGCTGGCACGTACGTGTCTCCGCGACGAGCTCGGGCTGGAGCCGGGAGAGCCGCTCAACCGGCTTCACCAAGCGGTGCTCGCCGCCGACCCCGCTCTCCGGCTCGTCCAAGGCGCACCGTCGCCGGGCAGGACGCCGGAGCAGCCCCCCGAGCGCCTCGTGCCCCGGCAGCTCCCCGCCGACATCGCGCGGTTCACCGGCCGTAGGGAGAGCCTCGACGTACTGGACGAACTGCTGGACGCCTCACCCGACATGGGAACGCTGGTGCTCTCGGCTCTCGTCGGCGCCGGAGGCGTGGGCAAGACAGCGCTTGCCACGCACTGGGGGCACCGGCGGGCCGACCACTTCCCCGACGGCCAGCTGTACGTGAACCTGCACGGATACTCGCGAAGCACCCCCGTGGACCCGGCCGCGGCCCTCCACCAGCTTCTTCTCGGGCTGGGCGTGCCCCAGGACGAGATCCCCTACGATCCGGAGGAACGCGCGGCCATGTACAGGTCCCTGATCTGCGACAGGCGCATGCTGGTTCTACTGGACAACGCCGCCTCCGCCGAGCAGGTACGCCCGCTGCTTCCAGGAGCCTCGGCCAGCAGAACCCTGATCACCAGCCGTGACTCGCTCCGCGCACTCGCCGCCACCCACGACGTCGGCGTGCATTTCCTCGACGTGCTCTCACCGGAGGAGGCGGTCGCGCTCCTCCGAGCTCTCCTGGGGGACGAGCAGGACCACGACCGCGACACGATCGGCGAGCTGGCCCTGTTGTGCGGCCGTCTCCCGCTGGCGCTGCGCCTGGCGGCCGCGCATGTGCGAGGTCGGGAGGCGGGGGCGGCGCGTGACCTCGTCGCACGATTACGGGCGGGTGACCGGCTCACCGCCCTGGACATCTCCGAGGACCCCCACATCGGCGTACGGGCCACGTTCGGCCTCTCCTACCAGGCGCTGCCCGAGTCGGCACGTTCCGTGTTCCGGTCGCTCGGCCTGCATCCCGGTCCTGACCTGAGCATGGACGCGCTCACGACCATGGTCGGGCTGGATCGGGAGGCGGCCCGCGAGGCGGTGGACATCCTGGTCAGAGCGCACCTCGTCCACCGCGACGCGCGGCAGCGCCTCACCGTGCACGACCTGATCCGCGAGTACGCCCGAGAGCTGGCCCTGGCACAGGACGGACACCGGCCGGCGTTGACCCGCCTTCTCGACTGGCATGCCCACACCGCCCGTGCCGCGATGGCTTTCGTCGATCCCACGTCCGCCCTGCTGCACCCCTCTGTCCCACCGCCGCCTGGGGGCGTACGGCGATTCGACGAGCGCGACGAGGCCATGGCCTGGCTTTCTGCCGAGCACCGCAACACGGTCGCCCTCATCCTGCTGGCCGCCCACGACGGCTGGCCGGTACACGCGTGGCAGCTCGCCTACATCACCGCCTATCACTTCCATCTCATGGGGTATGTGGACGACTGGATCGCGACGCACCGTGCCGCCCTGCGAGCCGTCCGGCAACTCGGCGATCGAAACGGCGAGGCGAAGGTGCTCACCACGCTCGGTCACGCCCTCCTGCCCACCGACCAGTACGACGAGTTCCTCGAGTGCCAGCGGCGGGCGGTGGAACTCGCGGTCCTGTCCGGCGACCGTGCGACGCAGGCAGAAGCGCTGTTCTATGTGGCGTACGGCCTGTACCGCACGCGCGAGCTGCCGGCCGCCCTCGACACGTGTACACAGGCCTTCGCTCTTTATCGCGAGAACGGCGACCACGCGGGCGAGATCGCCGTCACCGACCTGCTCGGGAAGATATACGTGCGGCTCGGCGACATGCCTGGTGCGCTGACCCACCTGAACGTCAGCCTGGAGTGGCTTCGCCGGCGGGGACGGCGCTACGACGAGGCGTACACGCTGATGGAGATGGGCACGGCCCACGCCGGGCTCGGCAACCTGGACGAGGCGCTCAGGTGTCACCGCGAAGCACTGCGCATCAGCCGCGACATCGGCAACCGCGAGGGGGAGGCGGAGGCCCTGCGCAGAGCGGGGGGCGTCGAGGCGCGGCAGGGGCGGTTCGCCGATGCCCTCCGTGCGCAGGAGGAGGGGCTCGTTCTGGCGAGACAACTGCCTGGCCGGCTCCTGGAGTGCAGGGCGTTGAACAGCCTTGGCGGCACGTGTCACGCCCTGGGTGATCACGAAGCGGCCGTTCGGCACCACAGCGGCGCGCTGGAGATCGCCGAGAAGATCAAGGATCCGTACGAGATGGCGGCGGCCCGTGACGGGCTCGAACGATCCCGCCCACCCCGATAGGCACCCGGCCAAGGAAGATCTTCTTTGGTTCCTCTGACACAGAGTGTTTACCTTGTCACCATGAGCGCATGCGTCGTGGTGATCTGACCAACGCCGAATGGGAACGCCTGGCGCCGCTGCTGCCTCCGGAGGAGTTCCTCCCTTTCGACGACAGCAGGCGCAGTCGTCCGCGGACCGGACATCGGGCAGCGATCAACGGGATGCTCCACCAGGCCCGCACCGGCGAGCACTGGCGGGACCTGCCGCAGCGGTTCGGCTGCTGGGTCGCCATATACAAGCGTCACCGGCGGTGGGCGGCTGACGGCACCTGGCAGCAGTTGTTGTCCGCGATCGAGGTCGTGCAGGGCACATGCACACAGACACCTGACGGCACGTCGAGTCGTCGCCCGACGTTGCGCGCCGTCCCGCCGCCGGCGCCGCGGCGCAAGCGGGCCGCTCCAAGCGATCCGGTGCTGGCGCGGCTGCGCGCCCACCTCGCAGAGGTCGTCAGCCGAAGGACCGTGTAGGTCCGCGGCCGGTCGCCGTCCCCGGGAGAGGGGAGCGCCTCGTTGCCGGGGCAACAAAATCCCGACAAACAGGGCCAATGTGGATGTATTGGGTCGGAACCTGAAGATCACCTGTGAGGAGCGGAACATCTTAGACGGGCTAGGGCTCCATCCGGTTCCTGTGATCTAAGTCACATTCGACTGACTACACTACGTGTCGGGACACTAACGGAACTTTTGTTCCGCAAGGACCATGCCCCTCATACCCTGCAAAAACGTAACGCCTCGGTCACCATACGCGAAGATCTCTGACTGATAACAGCACGGTAACGGCGGTAGGGGGGCCTTCCGGATCTTCCGAACCGGGTTTCACCTGCGGAGATCACCACGCTATGTTCCTTGCTATCCCTTTACTGACGCATGGGACGCAAGTTGCGACCCACGACAGAGCAAGGAGCAGTTCCCTTGAAGCGCATTCTCATCCCCGCCGGTGGTGCCGTCCTCGCCACCGGTCTTCTCGCCGCCGGCCTCGCCGGTACGGCTCAGGCCGACAGCACGATCTCCAAGGACAACCTGGCGGCCAGCGCGGCCAACGCGAACGCCATCGCGAGCTTCTGGGCGGAGAACAACGGTGCCGCCCTCAAGGCCGCCAAGGAGTCCAACGTCTGGGCCAAGTCCGACGTGACCAAGCTGAAGAGCAAGGGTGGCTACAGCTCGGACACCAAGCCGGGTTCGACCGCCCCGATCGGCGAGGAGAAGAAGTCCTCCTCGAAGACGCAGAACGTCAACATGCCGAAGACCATCGGCAAGGTGTTCTTCGTCAACAGCAAGGGCGAGAAGAAGTGGTGCTCCGCCACCTCGATCCAGTCGAAGTACCGCAACCTGGTCGCCACGGCCGGTCACTGCGTGTACGACACTGCGAAGAACGAAGCCACCATGGACAAGTGGGTCTTCGTTCCGGGGTACTACCAGGGCAAGGCTCCCTGGGGCATCTACGTCGGTAAGACGGCCTTCACCCACTACGACTTCGACGTGTACGAGGACTACGACCGCGACTACGCCTTCGTCACCGTGTACAACGGTGTGAAGCTGGACGCGACCAAGTCCAAGAACGTGTCCAAGGAAGAGTGGGACAAGTACGAGGGCCTGAAGGACGCCAAGGACGTCGAGGTCAGCAGGGAAGAGTTCCGCAAGGGCAAGCTCGACCCGAAGACCGCCGACTACTACTGGCGTCAGAAGGGCAGCGAGGCTGAGCTGGCCGGCCCCGACTACCCGGGCGCCGAGGTGGCCAAGCTCGAGGTTTCCGAGAGCCGCTACAAGGCCGCCCGCGTCGGCAAGGGCAACGGTCGCAAGTTCGGCGAGCCCATCGTCGAGAACGTGACCTACAACCAGGCCGCGACCTACCTGAAGAACCAGAAGACGAACCCGAGCAAGTACCCGGGCACCGTCAAGCTGGACAGGCGGGGCAACTCCACGATCACGCACTACTACGTGCAGGCGTGGTACAAGCCCGGCAAGGCCGCGAAGTACTTCAAGACCGTCTTCTACATCATCGACCACAAGTCCCTGGACGCGGGTCGACTCGGTGACAACGTCGGCGGTCAGGGCTTCGCCTGGAACCAGCCCACCGGCAAGGCTGTCCGCGTGTTCGGCTACCCGGCCGCTCCGCACCCCGACGGCAACAAGAACTACACCGGCATTACTCCGAAGTGGTGCTACGGCAAGACCACGAAGAAGCTGGTCGGTTCGGCTGCCAAGAAGATCGAGGAGCACGTCGCCCTCAAGTGCGCCATGACCGAGGGCGCCGACGGTGGCCCGTGGCTGTACAAGTACAGCAACGCCAAGCGTCTCGGCTACGTGAACGGTGTCGTGAGCACCTTCAACGACCAGGACGGCAACGGCCGCGTCGACTACATCTCGTCGCCGTACTTCGACGGCGAGACCAACACCGTCTACAAGGCCGCTGCGGCCTCGTGGTCCGGGAAGGTCGTCTAAGTAACACATAGCGACCGGCCTCGAACCGTTCGTTAGGCGTTACAAGCGAGGGGCTCGGCAGCTGCCGAGCCCCTCTGCTTTTCCGGCTCGGAAGTGAAGGCGTTTGGACGCACGGGACCGCCAGTTGGTGCCATGCACCCGTTGTGATGTGTGTCACATCGTCCCGTCGACCCCGTTCGGCGTGACCCCGGTGTCCCGTCGAGCACCCTGAGAACGCACTCATGTTGATCAGGGCAAACAACAACAAAGCGAGCTTCGCTCAACTCCTGGGGCTCAGCCAGCTAAACATCACGAAACGATCACGCCCGACTTGTCGCACCTTTTCCTAGCAAAGCGGCTACCGGTTCCCAAGATCGACACTGTATGTTCCTGGCTATCCCTTTACTGACGCATGGGACGCAAGAGGCGTTCCACGACAGCGCAAGGAGTCACAGTGAAGCGCATCCTCATCCCGGCTGGTGGCGTGGTTCTGGCCACCGGCATGCTGGCTGCTGGTCTGGCCGGCACCGCTCAGGCCACCGACAAGACCGTCGCCAGCGACGCCCTGGCGGCGAACGCCAAGAAGGCGGCGGAGACGCTCGAGTTCTGGACCAAGTCCAACAACGCTGCCCTCAAGGGCGCCGTGGCTTACAGCCCGGACTCCCTCGAGGTCAAGAAGATCTCGAGCAGCGGCGGCTACACCGCGGACACCAAGCCCGGTTCCACCGCGCCGATCGGCGAGGAGAAGAAGTCCTCCTCCAAGACCCAGAACGTCAACTTCCCGAAGTCCATCGGTAAGGTGTTCTTCGAGGGTCGCGACGGCAAGCTGTACTGGTGCTCGGGCACCTCGATCCAGTCGAAGTACCGCAACCTGGTCGCCACGGCCGGTCACTGCGTGTACGACATCAAGGCCAACCAGGAGACCGTGTCTCGCTGGGTCTTCGTCCCCGGTTACTACCAGGGCAAGGCTCCTTGGGGCGTCTACGTGGGTAAGCAGGCCTTCACCCACTACGACTTCGACGTGTACGAGGACTTCGACCGCGACTACGCGTTCGTCACCGTCTACGACGGCATCGGCGGTTCGCTGAACAAGCCGAAGCAGGTCACCAAGGCCGAGTTCGACGCCTACAAGGGCGAGAAGGAGGCCAAGGACGTCGAGGTCAGCAGGGACGAGTACCGCAAGGGCGTTCTCGACCCCAAGACCGCCGACTACTACTCGGTGCAGCGGGGCAGCAAGGCCGAGCTTGCCGGCCCTGACTTCCCGGGCGCCGAGGTGGCCAAGGTCGAAGTTTCCGAGGGCCGGTACAAGGCCGCGGGCGTCGGCAAGGGCAACGGCAAGAAGTTCGGCGAGCCCATCGTCGAGAACGTGACCTACAACGACGCCTGGAAGTACCTCCAGAACCAGCGCCGGGACCGGGACAAGTTCCCCGGCACCGTCAAGCTGGACAGGCGCGGCAACTCCACGATCACGCACTACTACGTGCAGGCGTGGTACAAGCCGGGTTCGGAGCGGAAGTACCTCCGCACCGACTTCTTCATCATCGTTCACGAGGTGAAGAGCGTCGGCAAGCTGGGCGACAACGTTGGTGGCCAGGGCTTCGCGTGGAACCAGCCGACCGGCAAGGCTGTCCGGACGTTCGGTTACCCGCAGGGCGCGCACCCCGACGGCAACAAGGCCTACACGGGCGTTACGCCGAAGTGGTGCTACGGCAAGACCAGCAAGAACACCTACAAGATCCCCGAGTACAGGGTCGAGGAGCAGGTGGCGCTGAAGTGCGCCGTCACCGGTGGCTACGCCGGTGGCCCGTGGCTGTACAAGTACAGCAACGCGAAGCGTCTCGGCTACGTGAACGGTGTCACCAGCCTGATCGTCGACAGCGACGACAACAAGCGCTACGACACCATCACCTCGGCGTACTTCGACGGTGAGGCCAACACGGTCTACAAGGCCGCTGCGGCCGCGTGGTCCGGCAAGCTCATCCCGTAGTTTCCGCTACGGACCTGAACGAGGACTCGTCTTCGTTCACCAGCTCAACCCGAAGGGCTCGGCATCCAGCCGGGCCCTTTGGCCGTTAATAGCGTGAAATCTGTGAACCCCCTTACAAGAGTGACTCAAGGGTCGATAGGGTTCTTACGCCCGTTTTGACAACTGTGGAGCCTCCCGTGAAGCGCCTGCTCATCCCCCTAGCCGCCGCCGGCCTGAGCGCCGTTACCCTTGCAGCACCCGCCACCGCCAAACCGAACTGGGCGTCCGACCCCCTCCAGCCCAAGCCCGCCGACGCCTACGGCGCCGCCTTCTTCTGGCTCGACTCCAACGGAGCCGCGCTGAAGAAGGCCACCCAGTACACCCTGGACACCAAGGCCGTGCCGAAGATGGTGACGTCCGGCGGCAACGGCAGCACGGACAACGGCAAGCCCGGGAGCACCGCCCCGACCGGCACGACGAAGAGCTCCGCCAAGGTCTCGAACGTCAACCTGCCCAAGACCGTCGGCAAGGTCTTCTTCCTCGACAAGGCCGGTCGCTACCGCTGGTGCACGGCCACGTCCATCCAGTCCAGGAACCGCAACCTGGTCGCCACCGCCGGACACTGCGTGTTCGAGAACGGCAAGGACGACGTCTACGACAAGTGGATCTTCGTCCCCGGTTACTACCAGGGCAAGGCCCCCTGGGGCGTCTACGTCGGCGCGTACGCCTACACCGCGTACGACCTGGACACCTACGACGACTACGACGGCGACTACGCCTTCGTCGCCGTGCACAACGGCTTCTCCCTGGGCCCGGAGAAGGCCGTCTCCTTCAAGCAGTTCAAGGCCTGGGCCGGCGACAAGTGGGTGAAGCCGCGCGAGATCAGCCGCGAGGAGTACCTCAAGTGCGTGCTGAACCTCGGCGAGTGCTACTCCGAGGGCAAGAGCACGCCCGCCGACCTGGTCGGCCCCGACCACCCCGACGCCGTCCTCGAGAAGGTCGAGGTCAGTGCGGCCAAGTACAAGGCCGCCAGGGTCGGCAAGGGTCAGGGCTTCAAGTTCGGTGAGCCCGTCGTCGAGCACGTCACCAAGCGCAAGTGGGCCGCCTACCGGGGCCCCGGCGACAAGGGCAGGGGCCCCGACGCCCTCGGCAACTACAAGATCACCCACTACTACGTGCAGAAGTGGGTCAAGCCCGGCACGTCCCGTAAGTACTACGAGGCGCAGTTCATCATCGGCATCGCCAAGGACATGGGCCGGCTCGGCGACACCGTCGGCGGTCAGGGCTTCTCCTGGAACCAGCCGCTGAACCAGAAGGTCATGGCCTTCGGCTACCCGTCGGCCCCGCACCCCGACGGCGACAAGCCCTACACCGGTGTGACGCCGAAGCACTGCTACGGCAAGACCGGTACCAAGACGACGCAGGTCAACATGTTCAGGGTCGACACGCACCAGACGCTCAAGTGCTCGATGACCCCCGGCGCCGACGGCGGCCCGTGGCTCATGAAGTACAGCAACGCCAAGCGCGTGGGCTACGTCAACGGCGTGACGAGCATGTTCCACGACACCGACAAGAACGGCCGGATCGACACCATCAGCTCGGCCATCTTCGACAGCGAGACGGCCGACGTGTACAACAAGGCCAACTACGCGACCACCAAGAAGATCGTCGGCCCGCACGGCGAGCTTCTCAAGTAAAAGGCACGGTGTGACGGCCCGGATCACCCGCAGGGGTGGTCCGGGCCGTTCCGTGGGGAGAACGCCGCTTCAGACGGCGATGGACAACTGCCGTTCGCGCAGCGCCCGCACGGGCCGCTCGTTGCGGTAGGGCTTCAGGCGCCGCCGCAGGTCGTCGGCGTAGGAGCGGGACCGGGACGACTGCAGCTCGCCCGAGAGCTCCAGCGCGCCGGCGGCGACCTTGCAGGCCTCCTCCAGCTCACCCGACTGCAGCAGACCCGCGGCCAGCAGCGACAGGTTGAACATGCGCCCGCGCACGTAGCGGCCGTCCATGTCGAGCGAGCGGTGCGCGTGGCGGACGACCTGCTCGCCCGCCCCGAGATCACGAAAGCAGTGGGCGAACTTGGCCGACAGGTAGGCCTCGTCGAAGTAGCTCAGCCACGGCGGCTCGTCGGCGGGCCTGCGGGCGTCGAAGGCGCGCTCGGCCTCGTGGATCGAGGCGGAGCAGGAGCGGGTGTCGCCCATGGCGGCGTGGGCGTGGGCCTCCAGGACCTTCGAGGAGGCCAGCAGGGTCTTGACGCCGGCCCCGCGGGCCGCCATCTGGGAGGCCCTGGCCAGGTCGAGGGCGTGCGCCGGCTGACCCATGTAGATGGCCTGGTGGGCCATGCCGGCCAGGATCTCGCCCCCCAGGGTCTGGTCGTCGGCGCCCCTCGCCAGGCGCAGGGCCTGGATGAGATAGCGCTGGGCGAGGCCGTGCTGCTCCATGTCGTAGGCCATCCAGCCGGCCAGCCGGGTCAGCTCGGCGGCCGCGGACGCCAGTTGCTTGCCAGTGGCGTCGTCGTAGGAGCCGTCCTTGAGCAGCGGGGAGACGGCGTTGTCGAGATATCTC
This sequence comes from Nonomuraea mesophila, assembly GCF_004352805.1. Taxonomy (NCBI): domain Bacteria; kingdom Bacillati; phylum Actinomycetota; class Actinomycetes; order Streptosporangiales; family Streptosporangiaceae; genus Nonomuraea; species Nonomuraea mesophila. The sequence goes on along the minus strand of NZ_SMLD01000023.1, from coordinate 50,027 downwards.
ACCACGGACGAGCGGACCCGGCCGCTGCCGAAGCGGTTGTCGAGCTCACCGAACGATCGGGTGACCTCACGGATGGCGGCGATGTCCGCGCGGCCCACCCGCCGCGCGCCCATCCCGCTCGGACGTCCCTCGGTGGGGAACGTCAGCCAGCGTATGGCTCCTACGGAGCCGGCTCCGATCGCGAATGTCGAGTCGATCAGAAACCTTCGTCGCTCTACATCGGCACGCCATAGCGCCGTCACGGTCGCGACCCCCTCCTGCCAGGTGTGCGTGAACTCCTGTCCGAGATCGAGGGGGGTGACGGCCGGCATGCCCAGGTCTTCCGAGGTGACCCGTCTGCCCAGCCGTAGCGCGAAGATCTCGGTGAGCAGACTTGGCACGGGATCACGCGGTTTCTGCCCGCCGATCCAGCGCAGCACGGAACTGTGGTCGTACTTGAGGCCTGGTGTCCCGCGTGCGGCTCCCAGATCGTTGAGGCGTCTGGCCAGTCCCTTATGGGAGAACCCCGCCTCCGCGATGAGTTGCTGCAGCAGACGGTTAGGCTCGCGTTCCATCGCTCTCCTCGTCGCAGGAGCCGGCGCCCACAATCTTTACAGAGAGCTACAGTTATAGCACTTAGCGTAAAGAAAATGTGGCAGTTCGCTGACCTCAACCAGACTCCATCCCACGCGAGACCCGTCTGCGCCCCCTCTCCTGCGAAGGGCCGCACCTACCCGCCGTTTCGCGGGATAACCGCGGCAAGAGAAAAGCGAGGGCCTGACAGGCCCCCGCTCGGGAGAGACGGCGCAGGTCAGGCGCGGGCGACGCCGTCGGCGCGGGCCTGGGCGGCCACAGCGGCGGTCACGGCGGGCGCGACCCGGTCGTCGAAGGGGCTCGGGATGACGTACGTCGCCGACAGGTCGTCGCCCACGACGCCGGCCAGCGCGGTGGCCGCGGCCACCTTCATGTTCTCCGTGATGGTGGTGGCCCGCACGTCGAGGGCGCCGCGGAAGACGCCGGGGAAGGCGAGCACGTTGTTGATCTGGTTGGGGTGGTCGGAACGCCCGGTGGCGACGACGGCGACGTGCTTGGCGGCCACGTCGGGCTCGACCTCGGGCGTCGGGTTGGACAGGGCGAAGACGAAGGCATCGGGAGCCATGGACGCGACGGCCCGCTCGGACACCGTCGAACCCGACAGCCCGATGAACACGTCGGCGCCCGCGAGGGCCTCCTCGGTCGACCCGGTGTGCCCGGCCTTGTTCGTCTGGCGGGCGAGCGCCTCCTTGACCGGGTTGAGGCCCTCCCGGCCCTGGTAGATCATGCCCTTGGAGTCGGCGACGGCGATGTCGCCGATGCCGGCCTCCAGGAGGATCCTGGTGACGGCGACGCCGGAGGCGCCCGCGCCGGCCACCACGGCGCGCAGGTCGCCGAGTGCGCGGCCGGTCAGGCGGGCGGCGTTCTTGAGCGCGGCGAGCACCACGATGGCGGTGCCGTGCTGGTCGTCGTGGAAGACGGGGATGTCGAGCAGGTCGCGCAGCCGGTCCTCGACCTCGAAGCAGCGCGGGGCGCTGATGTCCTCGAGGTTGATGCCGCCGAACGAGGGCGCGAGCCGCGTGACGGTCTCGACGAGCGCGTCGACGTCGGTGCAGTCGAGGCAGATCGGCACGGCGTCGACGCCGGCGAACTCCTTGAACAGCAGGGCCTTGCCCTCCATGACCGGCATGGCGGCGGAGGGACCGATGTCGCCCAGGCCGAGCACGGCGGTGCCGTCGGAGACGACGGCGACCACGTTGGGAACCCAGGTGTACTCGCCGGCCAGGGCGGGGTTGTCGGCGATCGCGGTGCAGACCCGGGCGACGCCGGGCGTGTAGGCCAGCGACAGGTCGTCGGCGTCGCGGACGGGGACGGTCGAACGGACCTCGAGCTTGCCCCCGCGGTGCAGCGCGAAGGCAGGATCGACGTCGAGTGTGTCAAGAGAAGAAGATGCGGGCGTGGCAGCCACAACGACCCCTGTGCATATCGGTGGTGGAAGAGACCTCCGGCGACGAGCGCGAGCGGGCTGGCCTCGGTAGCTGCCAGGATCCCCTCGTCGGTCATCTCGGAGGGGGGTTACGGGGGTCACCCGTGGGCCCATCTTGCCACATGGTGAGATGGTGTCGGCGCCGACGCCGTTCCGTTGACGCATCGTTAAAACACAGATGACGTACCTGGACAAAACCCCATTTAAACTGCACAAAACGCAAGTTTCGTGGCTTTTCACTTCGAGGAGGCCGTACATGGCCCTCAGCCCCAAGGGCCGCCGTGGCTATGCCGCCGGCGCGCTCGCCCTGACCGCCGCTCTCGCGCTTGCCGCGTGCGGCAGCGAATCCGGCTCGAGCTCCGGCACCACGAGCGCCAGCGCCTCCGCCGCCGGTGGCGCCCAGCTCGTGCAGCCGGGCAAGCTCACCGTCTGCACCAACATCCCGTACGAGCCCTTCCAGTTCAAGGACGACAGCGGCAAGATCGTCGGGTTCGACGTGGACATCGTCGACCTCGCCGCGAAGAAGCTCGGCGTGGAGCAGAACATCGTCGACATCGACTTCGCGGTGATCAAGAGCGGCGCCGCCATGGCCGCCAAGAAGTGCGACGTGGCGGCCGCCGGCATGACCATCACCCCGGAGCGCCAGCAGAACATCACCTTCTCCGACCCGTACTTCGACGCCACGCAGGCGCTGCTCGCCAAGAAGGGCACGGGCGCCAAGTCGCTGGAGGACGTCAAGGCCAAGGGGCTCAAGCTGGGCGCGCAGGCCAGCACCACCGGCCTCGACTACGTCAAGAAGAACGGCCACAACCCGACCGAGTACGCCGACTCGTCCAAGGAACTGCTCGCCCTGCAGGCCGGCCAGGCCGACGTGATCGTCCAGGACCTGCCCGTCGTGCTCACCTGGCTGAAGAAGCCGGAGGTCGCGGCCAAGTTCGAGATGATCGCCAGCCTCGACACCGGCGAGCAGTACGGCATCGGCCTGAAGAAGGACGCCGACCCGGTGCTCCTCAAGACGATCAACGAAGAGCTCGCCAAGGCCAAGGAAGACGGCACGTACGAGAAGATCTTCGTGAAGTGGTTCGGCAAGAAGCCGGGCGAGCTGAGCTGATCCATGGCCCACCAGCCGACGACGGCTGAGCCTGTCCGCGCCAGGCTCAGCCCCCGGAAAAAACAGCAGATCAGCCGCGGCGTCCAATACGCCATCCTGGTCCTGGCGCTCGTCGCCGTGGCGCTGTACGCCGACTGGGGCAGCCTCGCCGAGAACTTCGCCAAGGTGCAGGTGGCCGAGCAGGCGCTGCCCGACCTGTTCACCATCGCGCTGCGCAACACGATCATCTACGCGGCCGGAGGCTTCCTCTTCGCGTTCGTGCTGGGCCTGGTGCTCGCGCTCATGCGGCTCTCCCAGGTCAAGCCCTACCGCTGGATCGCGCTGCTCTACATCGAGGTCTTCCGCGGCCTGCCCGCTCTGCTGATCTTCCTGATGATCACCTTCCTGCCGCTGGCGCTGCCGGGGTTCGAGGTGCCGTTCGGCACCTACGGCCAGGGCATCCTCGGTCTCGGCCTGGTCGGCGCCGCCTACCAGGCGGAGGTCTTCCGCGCCGGGCTGCAGGCCGTGCCCAAGGGACAGACCGAGGCCGCCAGGTCGCTGGGCATGTCGGCGACCAGGGCGCAGATCACGGTGGTGATCCCGCAGGCCGTGCGCATGGTCATCCCGCCGACCACCAACCAGTTCGTCTCCTTGCTGAAGGACTCGTCGCTGGTGCTGTTCCTGGGCGTCTCGGGCGAATACGTCGAGCTCGCCAAGTTCGGCAACGACCTGGCCTCCCAGTACGCCAACGCCACGCCCATCATGGTGGCGGGCGTGACGTACCTGATCGTCACGATCCCGCTGGGATACCTCGCGTCCCGGCTGGAGGGACGTAAGGGGAGGAACCGATGACGCACGCCATCGAGCTCAAGAACCTGCACAAATACTTCGGCAAGAACGAAGTGCTCAAAGGCATCGACATGACGGTCGAGTCCGGGCAGGTGGTCTGCGTGATCGGCCCGTCGGGATCGGGCAAGTCCACCCTGCTGCGCTGCGTCAACCTCCTGGAGGAGCCCACCAAGGGCAAGGTGTTCGTGGAGGGCATCGAGGTCACCGACCCCGACGTCGACATCGACGCCGTACGCCGCCGCATCGGCATGGTCTTCCAGCAGTTCAACCTCTTCCCCCACATGACCGCGCTGCAGAACGTGATGATCGCCCAGCAGCGGGTGCTGAAGCGCGGCAGGAGTGCGGCCGAGGTCACCGCCCGGGAGAACCTGAACAAGGTCGGCGTGGGCGACAAGTGCGACTCGCTGCCCGGCCAGCTGTCGGGCGGCCAGCAGCAGCGGGTGGCCATCGCGCGGGCGCTGGCCATGGACCCCGACCTGATGTTGTTCGACGAGCCGACCTCGGCGCTCGACCCCGAGCTGGTCGGCGACGTGCTGACCGTCATGCGCAAGCTGGCCGAGGAGGGGATGACCATGCTCGTGGTCACCCACGAGATGGGCTTCGCCCGCGAGGTGGCCGACCGGGTGGTGTTCATGGACGGCGGCGTGGTCGTCGAGGACGGCCCTCCGTCGCAGGTGATCGGCGACCCGCGGCAGGAGCGCACCAAGGCGTTCCTGCACCGGGTGCTGCACCCCGAGGGATAGCGCGAGCGGCGGGCCGGCCCCACGGACCGGCCCGCCGTACCGGCCGTCGTGATGTAATGGACCAGGATGGACCTGACCTCTTACGCCTCGTGGGCGGTCCGGCTGGCCGACGATCCCGCCCCGCCGCCCGATCTCGCCCGCCTGCGCGAGGAGCTGGCCGCGGTGTTCGACGCGGCCGGCGACGACCGGCGGGTGGTCGAGCTGCTCAACGCCCTGCTCGTGCGCTATCCCGTACGCCCTCAGCTCTCCGACCACGACGGCGGGCCCTGGCACCTCCACCTGGCCGACGACTACGCCGCCTGCGCCGTGATGGGCCTGGCCGCGGTCGTGGCCGAGCTGGGCGTCGACCGGCTCGGCCGGTGCCTCGACCCACGCTGCGGCAAGGCGTTCCTCGACACCTCGTCCAACCGTTCGCGCCGCTACTGCTCGGCCCGCTGCGCCAGCCGCGCCAACGTGGCCGCCTTCCGCGCCCGCCGCAGGACCGCCTCCTGACTCAGGACGTCTGCCGCCGGCGGCGCGGCCGGGGCGCGGCGCCCGCCCGGCGCACCAGCGGCCAGTAGCGCAGCACCACGCGGCCGACGATGTCGTGGACGGGGCCGAAGTCCCAGCTGTCACGCCGGCCGCCGGCCCGCTGGTTGTCGCTCTCCAGCCACCAGCCGTCAGCGCCGTGCCACTGCGCCCTCTTCACGATGAGGCGTCGCGGGTCGCCGGGGAGCCTGGCCACCACCAGGTCACCGGGGCGCACGGCGGCGCCGCGGCGTACGAGGAGCCAGTCTCCCGGCACCAGCGCGGGACGCATCGAGTCGCCTTCGACACGCACTCTCATGGGCTGCGACCCCCTACTCCACGGGCACCGGGACCCGAGTAAGGTCGGTTGTGGACCAAGCTGATTCAGCATCAAGGAAGGACTTTCCGATGCTCGCACGACTGCTACGACCCAAGCATGTCGCATCCGCACACTGCGACCTGCCCTGCGGGGTCTACGACCCCGCCCAGGCCCGCATCGAGGCCGAGTCGGTCAAGGCGATCATGGAGAAGTACGCGGCGAACGAGGACCCTGTCTTCCGCGCCCGCGCGGTGACCATCAAGGAGGAGCGCGCCGAGCTGGTCAAGCACCACCTGTGGGTGCTCTGGACCGACTACTTCAAGCCGCCGCACCTCGAGCAGTACCCTCAGCTCCACCAGCTGTTCTGGGACGCGACAAAGCTCGCGGGCGCCGCCGGCGCCAAGGGCACGGTGGACGTCGGCAAGGCCGAGGACCTTCTGGGCAAGATCGACGAGATCTCGAAGATCTTCTGGGAGACCAAGGCCGCCTAAAACGGCACCTAAGGCTCTGCGCGGTCGGCGACCGCGCAGAGCCTTTTCCATTGATGGCGAGTCTGAAGCGTCCAAGCACCGCTCAGGGGCGGTAAGTTGCAGTTGGCGTCGGATACGGTGGGTCGCGCTCAGCGGCCCGCCACGTGGCGGTTCCCACGTACGCGAGGAGGAACGTGACCGAGGAAACCGAGACCCGCGCGGAAGGCGTGGCAGGCATCCGCGACGTGGTGAGCATCAGGCTCCCCGCCGCCAGTGCCTACCTGTCCGTGCTGCGCACGGCGACCGCCGGGCTGGCGGCGCGGCTCGACTTCACGCTGGACGAGATCGAGGATCTGCGGATCGCGGTCGACGAGGCGTGCGCCATGCTGCTGAGCGAGGCGGTGCCCGGCACCGACCTGACCGCCGAGTTCGAGCTGACCGGCCAGGAGATGCAGGTCAGGGTCGAGGTCGCGACCGTCGGCAGCTCCGCTCCCAAGCGTGACGACTTCGCCTGGATGGTGCTGACCGCCCTGGCCGACGACGTGGACGCCGTGGCACCTTCCCAGGGCCTTCCCGATCGCATGGCGATCGTCCTGCGTAAGCGCCGAGGCGCGGCCCAGAGAACGGCGGGGCCGGCGTGACGGAAAGGACTGGAGCCATGGCCACCAGCGAACACGCCGTGCCCGACAGGGTCCGTGCCCGCAGGCTCTTCGCCGAGCTGGCCGAGCTGGGTCCCGAGGAGCCGCGTCGCCAGCGGATCAGGGACGAGCTGGTCGAGCTCCACCTTCCGCTGGTGGAATACCTGGCGCGCCGCTTCCGCAACAGGGGCGAGTGGCTCGACGACCTCACCCAGGTCGCCACCATCGGCCTGATCAAGTCGATCGACCGGTTCGACCTCAACCGGGGGGTCGAGTTCTCCACCTACGCGACGCCCACGATCGTCGGCGAGATCAAACGGCACTTCCGCGACAAGGGCTGGGCGGTCCGCGTGCCGCGCCGCCTGCAGGAGCTGAAGCTCTCGCTCACCAAGGCCATCAGCGATCTGTCGCAGCGCGAGGGCCGGGCGCCGACGGTCTCCGAGCTGGCCTCCTACCTCAAGATGACCGAGGAGGAGGTGCTCGAGGGCCTCGAGTCGGCCAACGCCTACTCGACGGTCTCGCTCGACGCCCCCGACTCCGGCGACGACGACGCTCCCGCGGTGTCCGACTCCCTCGGCATCGTGGACGAGTCGCTCGAGGGGGTCGAATATCGCGAGTCGCTCAAGCCGCTGCTGGAGCGGCTGCCCCCGCGCGAGAAACGCATTCTGCTGCTGCGCTTCTTCGGCAACATGACGCAGTCGCAGATCGCCACCGAGCTCGGCATCTCCCAGATGCACGTCTCACGCCTGCTGGCCCGCACGCTGGCCCAGCTGCGCGAGGGCCTGACCGCCGACGACTAACCGTCTCCATAGAGCGCGTGGGTGGTGGGGGGCGCCAGCAGGGTGACGAGCCCTGCCAGGGCGACCACGATCAGCGGGATGCCGAGCCGCGGCTGGTCCGACTGGATGAGCGTGACGGCGACGGGCAGCAGGAAGATCTGCGCCACCACGGCCGGTGACCTCCCCCACCGCTCCATCTTGAGCAGGCCGCCCCAGGCCACCCAGAGCAGCCCGGCCGCCACCAGCAGCGCGAAGCCCGACTCCGCCAGGGCCGTCGTCACGTTGTCGGGCGTCCCGGTCAGCGTCTGCACCGCGACGAGCACGCCGAGCCCGAGCGCGACGAGCCCTTCCAGGGCGACGACGGCGGCGGCGACGAGAAGGGTAAGCGGGCGACCTTTCACGCCCGTACCCTACCGCCCGGGACGTTCGCTCCGAGAAACAGGACGTAAGGCCCATAAAACGGACGAGCCAGACCGGATACGCTGGCGATATGCGCGCCATGCTGCTGGTCAACCCCAAGGCCACCACCACCAACGCCCGTACGCGTGACGTGCTGATCCGCGCGCTCGGCGCGGCCGTCGACCTCGCCGTCGAGGAGACCCGCTACCGCGGCCACGCGGCCTCGCTGGCGTCCACGGCGCTGGCCAAGGGATATGACCTGGTGGCGGTGCTCGGCGGCGACGGCACGATCAACGAGACCGTCAACGGCCTGCTGAACCCGGTGGACGGCGAGCCCGCGCGCGACGACCCCAGCGCCGGCCGCCCCGGTCTGATCGTCATCCCCGGCGGCAGCGCCAACGTCTTCGCCCGCGCCCTGGGCCTGCCGAACGATCCGGTCGAGTCGACGGGCGCGGTGCTGGAGGCGCTCAGGGAAGGGCGGCGCAGGACCGTGGGGCTGGGGCAGGCCCTCTGGGAGGGGCAGAGCCGCTACTTCACCTTCTGCTCGGGCATGGGATATGACGCCGAGGTTGTACGGGCCGTGGAGGGCCTGAGAGGCGCCGGGAGGAAAGCTACCCCCACACGGTATGTGAACACGGCTCTGCGGCACTATCTGGCCACGGACAAGCGGCATCCAGCGATGACGCTGACCGGCCCGGGCATCCCCACCGCCGAGGGGGTGTACATGGCGATCATCTCCAACACCTCTCCATGGACGTACGTCGGCGCGCGGCCCGTGAGGCCCACCCCGTGGGCCTCGTTCGAGACCGGGCTCGATCTGCTCGGGTTGCGGCGCATGGGCCCGCTCGCGCTCGCGCCGGTGATCCGGCACATCCTCACGGAGAGTGACGTCCTTCCGTCCGGCCGGCACCTCGTACAGCTCCACGACGAGCCCGAGTTCACGCTCACCGCGAGCCGCCCGGTGGCCTTCGAGCTGGACGGCGACTACCTGGGCGAACGCGAGACCGTGACGTTCCGGTCCACGCCGAACGCATTACAAGTTCTGGTCTAGTCGATTACAGTCGGTCATTATGTGACGCATCCGACATCCATATCAGCCAAAACTTCGCGTCAACCCTCTTGCGTGCACTCAAAGTGACTGAAAGGCTCAACACTGACGTCGGAACGTAGGACCTTTAAAACCCCGAGGTCCTCAAGGCGTCGAGCGAGCGACCCCGGTCCTCACAGGATCCCGGGTGATTGTTCGCGCGAGTTAGTGAAACTCTTCACAAAGTAGTAGCCGCACGGAGCCGACCTAGAGGCTCCATCTACTAAGGAGTGGACGCATGGACTGGCGCCACCGAGCTGCCTGCCGTGACGTGGACCCCGAGCTGTTCTTCCCGATCGGCAACACCGGCCCCGCCCTCCTCCAGATCGAGGAGGCCAAGCAGGTCTGCCGGTCCTGCTCGGCCGTCGAGGCCTGCCTGAAGTGGGCGCTGGAGTCCGGACAGGACGCCGGCGTCTGGGGCGGACTGAGCGAGGACGAGCGCCGCGCACTCAAGCGCCGTTCCGCCCGCGCCCGCGCCCGGCTCTCCGCCTGACCGACCGCACCCCCTGCTCCGGCGCGTCCACGGGATGTGCCCGCCGGCGGCTCGAACGCGGATTCGTCCGGGTCAGGCCGGCGGGAGCGGGATCGACATCACCACCTCCGTGCCGCCTTCCAGCCGCGGTTGGATCGACAGCCGGCCCGACAGCTCCCCCACCACCAGCGTACGCACGATCTGCAGCCCCAGGCTGGTGGAGCTGTCGAGGTCGAACCCGCTGGGCAATCCGCCCCCGTCGTCCCAGACCGTGAGGTTCAGCCGGTCGTGCCCCGGCTCGACCACGACCTCCAGCCGCTTGGGCCTCCCATGCTGCAACGCGTTCTGCAACAACTCGGTCAGCGCCATGGCCAGCGGTGTGGCGATGAGCGACGGCAGCACGCCGAAGCCTCCCACCCGCCGCGGGGTCACGGCCACCTCCGCCGAGGACACCTCACCCGCCATCGCGATCACCCGGTCGGCGATCTCGTCGAAGTCGACGAACTCCTCCGGCGCATGAGAGAGCGTCTCGTGCACGATCGCGATCGACCCGACCCGGCGTACCGCCTCCTCCAGCGCCTCCCTGCCCTCCGGCACCTGCAGCCGCCTGGCCTGCAGCCGGAGCAGGGCGGCGACGGTCTGCAGGTTGTTCTTGACCCGGTGGTGGATCTCGCGGATCGTGGCGTCCTTGGTCATCAGCTCGCGCTCGCGCCTGCGCAGCTCCGTGACGTCCCTGATCAGCACCAGCGCGCCGATGCGGCCGCCGCCGACGATCAGCGGGATCGCTCTGAGCTGCACGATCGTGCCGCCGGACTCGACCTCGGTCTCCTTCGCCGCCCGCCCGCTGGCCACGATCATGAGGTCTTCGTTGATGGGCTCGTCGGCATAGCACAGCTGCGCGGTGACCCGCCCCAGCTCCGCCCCGACCAGGTCGGCGTGCAGCCCGAGCCTCCGGTAGGCGGACAGGGCGTTGGGCGAGGCGTAGGTGACCCGCCCCGCCCGGTCGAGCCTGAGCAGGCCGTCGCCCACGCGCGGCGAGCGGACCAGGATCGGCTCGTCCCCGGAGAACGGGAACCGGCCCTCCGCCACCATCTGCGCCAGGTCGGAGGCGCTCTGCAGGTAGGTCAGCTCCAGCCGGGAGGGAGTGCGGGCCGAGGAGAGGTTGGTGGAGCGCTGGATCACCGCGAGGAAGCGGGCCTCGCCGCCCTCCACGGCACGGCGTACGGGGATCGTCTCCTCCCGGACGGGCACGCCGGTGGACCAGTCGGGATCGCCCTCGCGGCAGATGCGGCGTTCGTTCCAGGCGGTGTCGATGAGGTGGCGCTCGCCCTTGGCCGCCACGCTGCCGACGATGTCGTCGTGGTAGACCGTCGGGCCGGTCGTCGGCCGCATCTGGGCGATCGCGATCCAGCCGTTCTCCCCCAGCAGCGGGGCCCACAGGATGAGGTCGGCGAAGGACAGGTCGGCCAGCAACTGCCAGTCGGAGACCAGCGAGTGCAGCCAGTCGAGATCCGCCTCGTCCAGCGCTGTGTGGCGGGCTACGAGGTCGCTCAGTGTCGGCACGAGTGCATCATGCGTGCTTTCCCCCGCAACAGCCAAACCGGCCGCCCGGCGCCGGGCCCGCTGAGGTGGGCGTTTGGCCGCCCAGCCGGTATACGGGTCCACCTTCCGGGCCTGTGCCCACGCTCTGGCATATTGACGACAGGTGCGGCATCGTGCCCAGTAATGACCCTTTCGTGAAATCTCATATTGTGAGAACCCTCACACAGCCGACACCGCTCAGCTCCAGGAAAAGGGCTGGGCGCGACCAGCCGGAGGTGATCCGTACGAGCGGGTCGTCTCCCCGCGACACGGCTCGCGGACCGGCCTCGGTTGCGATCGCGCACGTCGCTGTGGATATCCTTCACCATCAACCTGAGCAGCCCGGATCCGTGCGTGCCAGCTGTCGTACGCGCTCGGCGCCGGTCGGCGGCTCCGGCCCGCGGTTGACCGCTCGGGCCGAAGTGAGTTCCGATGATCTCGCGGTGACCAGACACGCCCTCACCGCCGTGGCAGAAGTGAAGGTGAGAGCGTGACTGACGACAGCCCCCGCGTTCCGAAGTACTACGACGTGAAACGGAGCCTGCTCGAGCTCACCAAGAGCCTCGCGCCCGGCACCGCGCTGCCGCCCGAGCGCACGCTCGCCGTACGCTTCGAGACCTCCCGCACCACGGTCCGGCAGGCGCTGACGGAGCTCGTCGTCGAGGGGCGGCTGCTGCGCATCCAGGGCAAGGGCACGTTCGTCGCCCAGCCGAAGGTCGCCCAGGTGCTCCAGCTCACCTCCTACATCGGCGACCTGCGCACGGCCGGCCTGGAGCCCGACACCAAGATCCTGGAGATCGGCTACATCACCGCCGACGAGGCGCTGGCCAGGCGTCTGGCCATCAACCCGGGCGGGCGCGTGCTGCGCATCCACCGCCTCAGGCTGGCCAACGGCGAGCCGGTCTCCATCGACACGACCCACCTGTCCGCCCGCCGCTTCCCCCGGCTGCGGCGCGAGCTTGAGGTGCACGCGTCGTTGTACGAGACCCTGCACAACGCCTACAACGTGCGGCTCACCGACGCCGAGGAGATCATCGAGACCGTGCTGGCCACCCCCTACGACGCCAAGGCCCTGGGCGTCGACGTCGGCCTGCCGATGTTGCTGCTCACCCGCCACGCCTTCGACGCCGACGGCAACCCCGTCGAGTGGGCCCAGTCGCTCTACCGCGGCGACCGGTACAAGTTCGTCACGCGCCTGCGCCGGCCGTGACAGACCCTCGTCGCTCCACCGCCGCGACCGGTACAAGTTCGTCACGCGCCAGCGCCGGCCGTGACAGACCCTCGTCGCTCCACCGCCGCGACCGGTACAAGTTCGTCACGCGCCAGCGCCGGCCGTGACAGACCCTCGTCGCTCCACCGCCGCGACCGGTACAAGCCTGCGCCGGCCGTGACAGGCCCTCATCCGTTACGGCAGGCCACCTTGCCCGGACCCGCCGACCCCGGCTCGCCTCCGTCGAGCGCCGGTCGTGAAGGCTCACGGGGCGCTCGCCGTGACGAGCGCGCCGTGGGCCCTGTTCTTCGCTGACTCCTAGGCTGACGTCCATGAGCGTTCTCGTCGTCACCGGCACCGGCTCCGGGGTGGGCAAGACCGTGGTGACGGCCGCCGTGGCCGTGCTGTCGCTGGAGCGGGGGGCGGCGACCGCCGTGGTCAAGCCGGCCCAGATCGGGGTGGCGCCCGGCGAACCCGGCGACGTCGACCAGGTGATCAGGTTGTCGGGGGTGACCACGACCTTCGAGCTGCGCCGCTTCGCCGGCCCGCTCTCCCCCGCCGCCGCGGCCAGGGCCTCGGGCCTGCCGCCCGTGTCGCTGGCCGGCGCCGCCACGCTGGTGCGGGAGCTGAGCGAGAGCAACCGGCTGGTCGTCGTGGAGGGCACAGGAGGGCTGCTGGAGCGCTTCGACCAGGACGGCGCCACCGTTGCCGACCTCGCGCGCGCCCTGAACGCGCAGGTGCTCGTCGTGGCCGGTCCCGGTGGCCCCGCCGTCAACCACGCGGCCCTCACCCTGGAGGCGCTGGCCCACCGCGGGCTCGACCTGGCCGGGCTGGTGATCGGCCGGTGGCCGCGGCGTCCTGGCACGTCCGCGCGCAGCGGCGTGGCCGACTTCGAGATGCTGGCCGCGCGGCCACTGGCCGGGGCGCTGCCCGACGGGGCGGGAGAGCTGGACCGGCAGGCGTTCGCCGACGTGGCGCGCAAGGGGCTCGGCCCCACGCTGGGCGGCACGTTCGACCCCGCGGCCTTCCGGCGGCAGGTCCTCTGAGCAGGCTGGCACCGATGGTGGGGTTAGCCCCACCATCGACCAGCACACCAGGCCCATTCACCGCTTCCCCCTCGGGTCAATACCGTTGGGGCTTGGCATCCTCCCGGCCCGAAGGACCGGGATTCCAGCCGTCGCCGGCTGGCCTTCCTGCTTCACCGCCGGTCGCCCGCCCGAGAAAGGAACTCTCGTTGAGGTCTTACACCAGCTCCACAGGCGTTTCACCTCTCCGCAAGCCCTGCGTCGAGGATGCTTCTGATTGTTCGTCCGGTGGCTTGGTCATCGCCACCGTCGAACACACTACCGAACCGTGCGTTGTCATGCGGCGTTCTGACGCCGGTTCGCCTGACGGCGAACCGGCTACCCCTGTCCTGTTCCGCAGGAGTCCAATTCCTTCCCCGGCCGAAGGCGGGGGTCTCCTCGGAGGCTTTTGATGACAGTCCCCCGTCCGTGGTCGGCACGGGCCTGGCTCGACACGGCTCACGTCATGACCGGCCTGCCGGTCGCCGTGCTGCTCGGCGGCCTGACGGTCGTGCTGGCCGTGGTCCCTCGCCTGCTGTGGCGGGCCCTGCCGTGGTTCACCCGGGTGCAGCGCTCCCGGTTCGCGGCGTTCCTGGAGGTGCGCATCCCGCCCACACCGGCGCCGGCGGGATGGCGGAGCCCGGCGGCGTGGCGGCAGATCGCCTACCACCTGCTGTCGCCGTTCGTGGGCACCGCCGCGGCGATCCTCGTGGCCACGGTGTGGGGCGGGTCGTTCGTGGGCCTGCTGTCGTTCGTGGCGCCGCAGCTGGATCCCCCGCCGATGGAGTTCAGGTACAACCTGCGCGACGACCGGGTGCTGGCGCTCTTCATGGTCGTGGGACTCGTGCTGCTGATCCTCGCCCCCTTCCTGGCGCGCGCCATGGCGGTGCTCGACCTGCTCGTGGCCCGTACGCTGCTCGGGCCCAGCCGCTCGGAGCTCGGCCAGCGGATCGAGACGCTGACCGAGAGCCGGGCCGGCGTGATCGACGCGGCGGACGCCGAGCGCCGTAGGATCGAGCGTGACCTGCACGACGGGGCGCAGCAGCGGCTCGTCTCGCTCGCCATGAACCTCGGCCTGGCCAGGGCCACCCTGACCGACCTGCCCGAGCCGGCGCGCGTGGCGATCGAGCAGGCCCACGAGGAGGCCAAGCAGGCGCTCAAGGAGCTGCGCGACTTCGTCAGGGGCCTGCACCCCGCCGTGCTCAACGACCAGGGGCTGGACGCGGCGTTGTCCGGAGTGGCCGCCCGCTCGCCGGTGCCGGTCAGGCTCCGGGTCGACATCGAGCGGCGTACGAGTCCGACGATCGAGGCGGTGGCGTTCTTCATCGTGTCCGAAGCACTGACCAACATAGCCAAGCACGCCTCGGCCACCAAGGCCGAGGTGAGCGTGCGGCGTGAGCACGACCGCCTGCACATGTCGGTGTACGACGACGGCTGCGGCGGAGCCACGCTGGACGGCGGCACCGGGCTGCGCGGTCTGGCCCAGCGCATTCAGGCGGTCGACGGATCGCTCCGGCTGTCCAGCCCTCTGGGCGGCCCGACGACGATCGAGGTGGAGCTGCCGTGCGAGTAGTGCTGGCCGAGGACTCCGTCCTGCTGCGCGAGGGCCTGATCAGGCTCCTGGACGCCTCCGGCATGGAGGTGGTGGCGGCCGTGGACGAGGCGGAAGGGCTGCTGCGGGCCGCCGAGGAACACCACCCCGAACTCGTCATCACCGACGTCAGAATGCCGCCCACCCACACCGACGAGGGGCTGCGCGCCGCACTCCTGCTGCGCCGCCAGCAACCCCGCCTCGCGGTGCTCGTGCTCTCCCAGTACGTCGAGGAGCGCTACGCCGCCCAGTTGCTGGCCTCGGCCGCGACCGGCGGCGTCGGCTACCTGCTCAAGGACCGGGTGGCCGACGTGGCCGAGTTCATCGACGCGCTGCGCAGGGTGGCCTCCGGCGGCACCGCCCTCGACCCCGAGGTGGTCTCCCAGTTGCTGCTGCGCGGCAACAGCGACCCGCTCGAACGCCTCACGCCCCGCGAGCACGAGGTGCTCCAGCTGATGGCGGAGGGCCGCTCGAACGCGGGCATCGGCCAGGCGCTCGTGCTGAGCGAAGGGGCGGTGGGCAAGCACATCGGCAACATCTTCACCAAGCTCGACCTGTCACCCGCGGAGGGCGACCACCGGCGCGTGCTCGCCGTGCTGCGCTTCCTCAGGATCAGGAGCCTGCCATGAGAGCGGTCTGGTTGAGTCTGGGCGCGCTGACGACCATCGTGGCGCTGCTGGGGTCCACGGCGGCGCTCTGGGAAGGGTTCGCCTCGACCAGGATGCCCGAGGACACCAGGCAACGGTCCATCCCGTTCTCGGAACGCAAGATCAAGATCACCTCCTCCCGCGGTGACGTGCACGTGTCGATCGTGCCCGGTCAGGCCGGCGAGGTGTTCATCCGCAGGTCCGTACGGTGGACGCGGGAGCGCCCCACCGTCACGGAGGACTGGGACGCGCGTACGAGCACCCTGCGGCTCGACGTGGCCTGCCCGGAGAGCGGCCGGCCGGAGGGCCCCCGGTGCATGGCCGACTACCTCCTGTCGGTGCCGCCCGAGACCGACATCGACGCCGGCACGGACCGTGGCACTCTCAGCGTCAGCCACGTGTTCGGCGACGTACGCCTGACGTCCGTCTCCGGCAGGGTGCGCGTCAACGACCTCGCGGGTTCCCTCTGGGCCAGGGTGGGGACGGGCGACATCGACGCCGAAGGGCTGAACGCCGACAGCACCGACGCGGAGGTCGGGGCGGGCGACGTGAACCTGAGCTTCGTCAGCCCGCCGAGCGACGTGCGAGCCATGGTGAGAACGTCCGGTGACGTGAGCGTGTACGTGAACGGCGGCTCGTACGACCTGGCGGTGGCCGCCCGCAACTCCACCCTCGACATCGACAAGGACCCCCGCTCACCACGGAAGATCACCGCGGAGGCGCCGGACGGCCATGTCACCCTGTGCTGCCACTGAAGATCATCTGTGCACAGGCCTTAAGGTCTGTTTACTCCTGTGACTGGTTGGTAAGTTCCCGGCATGGAGTCTGCGAAGCACGCCGGTGACGCCGCCGTCGCCGTGTCCAAGGCCTATGGCGTCGAGACCATGTTCACCCTGTCGGGAGGACACGTCTTTCCGCTCTACGACGGCGCCGTGCACGAGGAGATGCGCATCCTCGACGTACGCCACGAGCAGAGCGCCGTCTTCGCCGCCGAGGCGACGGCGCGGCTGACCAGGAAGCCGGGCCTGGCCGTGCTCACCGCCGGACCCGGCATCACCAACGGCGTCAGCGGCGTCGCGACCGCCCACTTCAACGGCTCCCCCGTGGTCGTCATGGGCGGCCGCGCGCCCCAGTCGCGCTGGGGCAGCGGCGCGCTGCAGGAGATGGACCACCCGCCGCTGCTCGACCCGATCACCAAGCTGTCGTTCACCGCGAGCGGCGCCGAGTCGGTCGGCCACGAGGTGGAGATGGCCTTCCGCACGGCGGTCGCCTCCCATCGCGGCCCGGTCTTCCTCGACTTCTACATGGACCACCTGTTCTCGCCGTCGCCCGTGCACGACGTGCAGACGCAGACGCCCTCGCCGCTGGAGCCCGACCCCGGCGACCTGGCCGGCATCGCGCGGCTGCTGGCCGAGGCCGAGCGGCCCGTGCTGGTCTACGGGTCGGACGTGTGGATGGAGCGCGCCGAGGAGGCCGCCCGCGACTTCGCCGAGACGTGGCGGCTGCCCGTCATCCCCAACGGCCAGGGCCGCGGCATCCTGCCCTCCGGGCACGAGCTGCTCGTCACCCGGGCGCGGGGGCTCGCCTTCGGGCAGGCCGACCTGGTGATCGTGGTGGGCACCCCGCTCGACTTCCGCCTGGGCTACGGCTGGTTCGGCGGCAAGGACGGCGCGCCGCTGGCCCGCGTCGTCCACATCGCCGACGCGCCGTCGCAGCTCGCCACGCACATGCAGCCGGCCGCGTCCGCCGCCGGCGACCTGTCGGTGGTGTTCTGGAGCCTCGGCGCCGCCTGTGGCGAGGCGGGCGTCAAACCCGACAACTACGCCCCCTGGGTGACGAAGCTGTCCGACACGGCCGCCGCCGCCATCGCCGGCGACGCCGAGCTGCTGGCCTCCGACTCCGACCCGATCCACCCCATGCGCATCTACGGCGAGCTGGGTAAGATCCTGGCCGACGACGCCGTGGTGATCGGCGACGGCGGCGACTTCGTCTCCTACGCCGGCAAATACGTCGAACCCCGCCAGCCCGGCAACTGGCTCGACCCGGGCCCCTACGGCTGCCTCGGCACCGGCCTCGGCTACTCCATCGCCGCCCGTCTGGCCAGGCCGTCCTCGCAGGTGGTGCTGCTGCTCGGCGACGGCGCCGCCGGGTTCTCGCTGATGGACGTCGACACCCTCGTACGCCACCGGCTGCCCGTCGTCATGATCTGCGGCAACAACGGCATCTGGGGCCTGGAGAAACACCCCATGCAGCTGTTGTACGGCTACGACGTGGCCGCCGAGCTGCAGCCCCAGTGCCGCTACGACCAAGTCGTGACCGCGCTCGGCGGCGGCGGCGAGCTCGTCACCAAGCCGTCGGAGATCGGGCCCGCGCTGCGCAGGGCGTTCGACTCCGGCATCCCCTACATGGTCAACATCGCCACCGACCCGCAGATCGCCTACCCCCGCAACACGACGGGGGTGTGACGACTTCGCCGGCGCCGCCCTGGCCTGCGTTTTCAGGTCAGGGATCGCCTCACCGTTTCGGCGTGGCCGACGGAGTGGGGCTCGGGCTGCCGGTCGTGCAGGGGCTGTCGACGACGACCAGCGTGACCTCGGCGCCCTCCTCGGCCTCGGTGCCGCCCTTGGGCGTCGTGGCCTTGACCGTGCCGCAGCGCAGGCCGGCGGTGGTGGTCGTCTGGTCGTCGAGGTCCACCTCGAAGCCCATCGACAGGACGATCTCCTGGGCGTCGAGGAACCTCATCCCGACCACCTTCGGCACCCGCTTCTTCACGGCCGTGGGCGTGGGAGAGCCCGACGGTGTGCCGCTGGGGGTCTTGCTCGGCGTGGGCGTGGGGGTGGGCGTCCTGGTCGGCTCTCTCGTCGGCCTCGTCTCGGACGGCCGCGGCCTCGTGGTACTGGGCTTGGGCTCCTGCGTCGTCGGCTCCGGATCGGGCAACTCGGCGGTTTTCGTCTTGGGAGGCGGGTCGATGGGCTTGGTGTTGTTCTTCGGCTCGGCGGTCTCGGTGATCTGCGGCTCGCCGGGGGTCATGCCGGTCAGCGCGACCGCGCCCGCGCCCGCGCCGAGCACCACCGCGACCGCGATGCCCGTGATCAGGCCGGTCCTGCGCGGCGCCTTCGCCGCCCGCCGGCTGCCCCCACGGCGCTCGGACACGTTCGTGTCCTGGGCCGCCGCCTGCTGGTGCGCACCCGTCTGGTACGCCTCCATCGGCGGAGCCGCCTGCCCCGCCGGAGGCGCCTGAACCGGCTCGGGCACCGGCGAGGCCTGACCGCTGGCGGCCGCGCGGGCCGCCTCGCTCATGGCCTTGGCCGACGGGTAGCGCCTGCCCGGGTCCTTCGACAGCGCGACCTCGACCAGCGTGCGCACCGCCGGGGGGATCTCGGCGGGAAGCGGTGGCGGGGCCTCACGGATGTGCTTGAGCGCGATCGTGACCGCGCTGTCGCCGTCGAACGGCCGCTGCCCCATCAGGCACTCGTACGCGACCACGCCGAGCGCGTAGACGTCGACCGCGGGCGTGACGGGCGCGCCCTCGGCCTGCTCGGGCGCGCAGTAGGCGGCCGTGCCGAGCACCATGCCGGCGTCGGTGAGCCGGTTGGCCAGATCGGACCTGGCGATGCCGAAGTCGGTCAGCACCAGCGTGCCGTCGCGCTGCACGAGCAGGTTGCCCGGCTTGACGTCGCGGTGCACGATGCCCTGGTCGTGCACGGCCTGCAACGCCGAGGCGGCCTGCGCGATCAGCTCCATGGCCTGCTGGGGCGCGATCCGGCCCAGCCTGGACAGTAAACGGTCGAGCGGCTCGCCGTCGACGAACTTCATCACCAGGTAGACGGTGTCGCCGCTGACGCCGTAGTCGTAGACGTCGACCACGCCGGAGTGGTTGATCGTGGCCATCGCCCGCGCCTCCCCCTGGAAGCGAGCGACGAACCCGGGGTCTTCCATGCGGCCTGGCAGCAGCACTTTGACGGCGACGGTGCGGGCCAGGACGATGTCCTCGCCCCGCCACACTTCGCCCATGCCGCCGGCGCCGATGCGGGTATCCAGTCGATACCGCCCCGCCAGCGTCGTCCCTTGTGCCACCATGACGCCCCCGTTACCCCCCTACTCCGGCAACCTCTCCCACCCCGCGAGTCTCCAACAAAGCGAACTTTTATCGCGGTGAGGTAACACAGTGGTCACGGAACTCAGAGAGTGTACGACTCACCTGTCCCACATGCCACTCAAATGCCTCAAGCCGTACAAACTCTATCCTGCGGCCTCACCGCGAGCCTTGTCCGCGTTTCGCGGAACCTGACGGCCGGATCGCTAGGCTGATCCCATGACGCTCGCTCCTGGTCTTCACGCCCAGTCGCTCATCATGGTCGAGATGGAGGACACCGCCAAGAGCCTGGGCAGCGGAGACGTGCCCGTGCTGGCCACGCCCCGGCTGCTCGCCCTGGCCGAGGCGGTGACCGTGCGCGCGATCGAGCGGCACCTCGAGCCCGGCCAGACGTCCGTCGGCACCCGGGTCGAGCTGGAGCACCTGGCTGCCAGCCCGCTCGGCACCCACGTACAGCTCGGCGTCGAGCTGACCGAGGTCGACGGCCGGCGCCTGGTCTTCGCATTCGAGGCCCACGACAGACACTCCGTCGTGGGCAAGGGCACGATCGAGCGCGTCCTCGTCGACCGCGCCAGGTTCCTGGCCGCGAGCCAACGGCGCACGACGTGAGCGGCCGCTAGTCGTCGATGACGGCGATCAGATCACCTTCCTGGATCACGTCGCCCTCGGCCACCTTGAGCTGGGCCACCGTGCCGTCGTCCTCGGCGAGCACCGGGATCTCCATCTTCATCGACTCGAGGATGACCAGCGTGTCGCCCTCGGAGACGGTGTCTCCCTCGCGGACGACGACCTTCCACACGTTGGCCACCATCTCGGCGCGTACCTCAGCCACCGCGACTCCCCTCTCTCACTGATCCGATAATGTCCGCGGCCTAGGCACGCATGCGCGCGACCAGGCCGGTGTCGTAGTCGCCGGCGACGAACTCCGCGTTCTCCAGCAGCTCCGCACAGAATGGCAGATTGTTCTTGGGTCCCTCTACGGTGAACGCCGCGACCGCCTTGCGGCCCTTCTCCAGCGCGTCGGCGCGACTGTCTCCGCGTACGCAGAGCTTGGCCATCAACGGATCGTAGAACGGGGTGACGGTGTTGCCCGCCTCGTAGCCGGAGTCCACGCGCACGCCGTCGGCGACCGGCTCCTCCCACGTCGTGATCGTGCCGGGGCCGGGGAAGAACCGCTTCGGGTCCTCCGCGTAGACGCGGAACTCGATCGCGTGCCCGGCCGGCTCGATGGGCGGCTCGGGGCTCTCGCCCGCCGCGACACGCAGCTGCAGCTCGACCAGGTCGACGCCGGTGACCAGCTCGGTGACCGGGTGCTCGACCTGCAGCCTGGTGTTCATCTCCAGGAACACGAAATCCTGCCGGTCGGCGTCGACCAGGCACTCGACCGTGCCCGCGCCGACATAGCCGACGGCCTCGCCGACCCGCACGGCGGCGGCCAGCATGCGCTCGCGCAGCTCCGGCGTGATGCCGGGGGACGGCGACTCCTCGACGACCTTCTGGTGGCGGCGCTGCACCGAGCAGTCGCGCTCGCCCAGCGCCACGACCCGGCCGTCGGGCAGGCCGAGGATCTGCACCTCGACGTGGCGGGCCCGCTCGATGTAACGCTCGAGCAGCACGGCCGGCCCGTCGAGCGCGTCGCCCGCGCTCCCGGCGAACCTCGCCGCCGCCCTGGCCGCCTGGTCGTACGCCTTGCCCAGGCCCTCGTCGTCGTGGGCCACGCTCATGCCGATGCCACCGCCGCCGCCCGCGGTCTTGACCATGACCGGGTAGCCGATGGACTCGGCGGCCCGCAGCGCCAGCGACAGGTCGGTGACCGGCTCGCGGGTGCCCGCGGCGACCGGGACGCCCGCGGCCTCCATGAGGTTCCTGGCGTTGATCTTGTCGCCCATCCTGTCGATCGCCTCGGGCGCCGGCCCGATCCACACCATGCCCGCCTCGATCACGGCCCTGGCGAACCCGGCGTTCTCGGCGAGGAACCCGTAGCCCGGATGCACGGACCGCGCACCCGTCGCGCGGGCCGCCTCCAGCACCTTCGTGGCGTCGAGGTAGCTCTGCGCGGGGTTGGCGGGACCGATCAGCACCGCCTCGTCGGCCTCGCGGACGAAGGGCAGGTCGGCGTCGGCCTCCGAGTGCACGGCGACGGCACGCAGGCCCATCCGTTGGACCGTGCGGATGATCCGCCGCGCGATCTCACCTCGGTTGGCGACCAGAACGGGTCCGAGCGTCTCAGTAAGCACGCCGACCACCCTATGGCCGCCGCCTGCTTGACCCCTTTCCCCCGAAACCACCGAAGCGGCCAGCACGATCTGTAGGAACCCCACAATCAGGAGCGCTGCGCGGGCCGGTAACTGCGCCGGGCCGACAACAGCTTAGACGCGGCCACGCTCGATCACGCGCTCGAGCGCCTCGATCGCGTGAGGGTCGTAGGAGCCGCCGGGCGACTGCCGGACGCGTTCGAGCGCCGCCCCGGCACGGTCGCGGTCGGTCGAAGGCCCCACCAGGTCGTCGTAGGCGTTGGCGACCTTGATGATGCGGCTCGACAGCGGCGGGTCCTCGGTGATCGGGTCGCACTGCCGCCTGACCACCTCCGCCACGCGGTCGAGCACGCCCGTCTGCCTGATCACCTCGGCGCCCAGCTCGGCGATGCGGCGGGCCTGATCAGGCTCGGTGAGCACGGTCGCGCCGCCGGGGATCGGATCGCGCAACGACAGCTGGCCGATGTCGTGCATCAGCGCCGCGTATTCCAGCTCAAGCAGCTCGGGCTCGGCCATGCCCAGCTCCCTGCCAATGGCCACGGCCAGCCGGCTCACCCGGCGCGAGTGGCCGGGCTCGACGTAGCCGCCGACCTCCGTCACCCGGGACAGGGCGCGTACGGTCTGCAGATAGGTCGCGCGGATGCCGGCGTATTTCCTGAAGGCCACCTGGGTGACCAGCAGCGGCGCGGCGAACACCAGCAGCGCCACCAGGTCCATGCTGTGCGTGGCCAGCGCGAGCAACACCCCCGACGAGCCCACGGCGGCGCCGAGCGGGAACGCCATGTTGATCTCGTCGCGCACCGCCACCCGGAACGCCGTGCGCACCTGCTCCGCCCTCAGCAGCGCCGCGATCAGCACGTCGATGAGCAAGGTGATGGCGATGAGCGTGGCCATCGCCGCGAGCGCGGGCCACCACGTGCTGGTCGGCGGCTTGGTGAGCTCGTAGAGCGGGTCGGCCAGCGGCCGGAACACGAACGCCGGCAACGCGCCGATGAGCAGCCGCCTGGCCATCGCGTCGAGCCGCGGCGGACGGCCGACGGCCAGGTGCGGCAGCGCTCCCGCGATCATGCCGACCGCGATCACGGCGACCACCTGCAGCGCGGGGTGGCGCAGCGGATGCTGGCTGAGGTCGAGCAGCAGCGTGTAGCCGAGCGCCGCGGCGGCCCCGATGGGCGCGACCTCCCTGTTGCCCGGCATGGTGAGCCTGGCCAGCTCGCCGACCGCGATGAGCGCGCCGAACGCGACCGCGATCTCCGGGCGGTCGAGCCCGGCGGCGGCGGTGTAGCCGACCCCCGCCACCGCGACCAGCCCGGCCGCGCAGATGAGCAGGAGCTGCCCCGAGTCGAGCCGGCGCAGGACCATGCCCACGGACCGCTCGGCCCGCCGCCGTGGACGCGCTGTGGTGATCATTGACCCGTCACGACCTCGATGGGCATGGTCGGGTCGTCGTGGTCCTTGATCGGGGACTCGGCGGCCTCGGGAGGCGGCGGGCCGATGCGCGGCGGCGACTGCCACGGCTCGCGCTCGAGCGCCCGGATGAAGGCCGCCACCATGACCGGGTCGAAATGGGTGCCGGCGCACTTGCGCAGCTCTTCCACGGCCACCGGCACCGGCCGCGCGCCGCGGTAGGAGCGATCGGAGGTCATCGAGTCGAACGCGTCGGCCACCGCGATGACCTTGGCGAACTCGGGGATCTCGTCACCGGCCAGGCCCATCGGGTAGCCGGTGCCGTCGTGGCGCTCGTGGTGGTGCATGATGCCGGCGTAGGCCTCGTCGAGGAACCCGATGCCGCGTACGATCTCCAGCCCCCGCATCGGGTGCAGCTGGATCGCGGCGAACTCCTCCTCGGTGAGCGGCCCGTCCTTCTGCAGCACCTTGGTGGGCACGCCGAGCTTGCCCACGTCGTGCAGCATGCCGGCGTAGCGGATCGCCCGCACGCGCTCGACCCCCATGCCGATCTCCTGCGCGATCATGGAGGAGGCGTGCGAGACCCGGGTGCAGTGGCCGCGCGTGTAGTAGTCCTTCGTCTCCACGGCCTGGCAGAGCGCGGCGATGGTGGCGTCGTAGGAGCGCTGCTGGGCGTGATATTGGCCGAACGCCCACCGCGCCACGAAGAGCGGCACCAGCACCAGCACCGCCGAGATCGACGCCACGGTGGCCCAAAGCCCCGCCACCAGCAGCCCGAACGTGCCGTAGCCCAGATAGGACAGCAGGAACTGCACCATGCCCCGCATCGGCACCTCGGTGGCGCGCGATCCCGTGGCCAGCGCGATGACGGTGAGGGTGAGGACGATGTTGAGCGGCACGAAGACCGCCGTGGCCGCGACGTAGGGGCCGATCAGGTCGTCGAACGCGTTGACCTGGGGCACGCCGACCTGCCCGTCGAGCGCGACGTAGACCCACCCGGCCGCGAAGCCGCAGATGGCGAACTGGGCGCCGTTGAACAGCCGTTTGATCCACGGCAGGCCGGGGCGCACGCTGACGACCGCGGTCAGCCCCACCAGCGCCGCCCCCTCCGGGCCGAGCAGCACCACGGCGGCCAGAGAGGCCGAGAAGCTCACCGAGACGGCGAACTGCTCCACGTTGAGCAGCGTGGGCATCGACTCGCACACCAGGAACAGCAGCGCGAGCACGAGCAGGATGTCGAGGTTCTCCGGAGCGACGGGAGCGCCGGAGACCACGACGCCGCGAACGATGAGAGCGGCCGCCACCCCGATCA
This sequence comes from Nonomuraea mesophila, assembly GCF_004352805.1. Lineage (NCBI taxonomy): Bacteria > Bacillati > Actinomycetota > Actinomycetes > Streptosporangiales > Streptosporangiaceae > Nonomuraea > Nonomuraea mesophila. The sequence continues at coordinate 25,512 of NZ_SMLD01000023.1, read as the reverse complement.
CAGCGACCAGATAGGCCCTTGCGGGCCACGGCAGATCACGCATTGCGGCCCCCCACGGCGGTCAGGTCCAGGAGACCCCTGGCGGAACCGACCCCCCGATCACCATGACCATCGGAGCGGCCAGCACGGCGGCCATGAACAGCCGGGCGACCATAGCCTTCAACATACGCATGCCTCCACGGTCGACTTGTGGAGTTTCACGCTACAGAAGAGGACGTGGTCGCACCGCCCGAGTGTGAAATAGCAAGCAAAGCGTAATCAAGCAACTACGAGACGCGATGCGCGGCGGCCCACTCCACGGTCTTCTTCACGCCGGTCGACAGGTCGGTGCGCGGCTGCCAGCGAAGCCCGTCGTAGGCCGGCACGGGGTCGACCGCCATCGCCGGCAGGTCTCCCACGCGCGGCTGCGCGAACCCCGGCTTGTCCTGGGCGCCCGCCGCGTCGGCGATGAGCGAGTGCAGCCGGCGGTCGCTGGTCTGGATGCCGGTGCCGAGGTTGAACCTGCGGCCGTTGCCCTCGGCGCCGCACGCCCTGACGAAGCCGTCGACCACGTCGTCGACGTAGACGTAGTCGCGGGTCTGGGTGCCGTCACCGTAGAGGACCGTGGGCGTGCCCGACAGCAGCGCCTCGGTGAAGATGGCGACCACGCCGGCCTCGCCCTCGGGCGACTGGCGCGGGCCGTAGACGTTGGAGAGCACCAGCGTGGTGCATTCGAGACCGTAGAGGGCCCGGAACGTGGCGAGGTAGGTCTCGCCGCTCAGCTTGGAGGCCGCGTAAGGGGAGCGCGGGTCGGTGGGCGCGTCACCGGGCACCGGGATCGTCGCCGGCCTGCCGTAGACCGCCACCGACGAGGCGAAGACGACCTTGCGGGTGCGCCCCTCGTGCGCCGCGGCCAGCACGGACGCCGTGCCCGCGACGTTGACGGAGGCATCGTGCACCGGGTCGGCGACGCTCTTGCGTACGCTGATCTGCGCGGCGAGGTGGCAGATGACCTCGGGTTGCAGGTCGGCGACCACCCCGATGAGCGCGGGGTCGCGCACGTCGAGCTCGTGCAGCCGGAACCGCTCGCTCTGCGCCGCCTGCGCCAGGTTGCCCCGGCGCCCCGAGGACAGATCGTCGACCACGTCGACCTCGTGCCCGTCGGCCAGCAGGCGATCGACGAGATTCGAACCGATGAACCCGGCACCCCCGGTGACCAACACGCGCATGCGGTCGATCCTAGTCGGCCAGCTCCGACCTCACTTGCGCGATGCGGGCCAGGACCTTGGAACGCAGGTCGGCCGGGACGGGATCACAGCCGCAGTGTTTGTGCACGAGCGCTTTGACTGCTTTGTCCAGATCGTATTCCTGGAGACACGGGCTGCACTCGTCGAGGTGCACGCGGATGTCGGCGACGTCGCTCTCGGTCAGCTCGCCGTCGAGATAGGCGTAGACCTTGTCGAGCACCTCGCGGCAGTCGGTGTCGTGCGGGTTGCCACAGCTCATTTCGATCCCTCCGCCGGGACCAGGCCACGCTCGCGGGCATAGTCCTCAAGGAGGCCCCGCAACTGCCTGCGTCCCCTGTGCAGCCTCGACATCACGGTGCCGATCGGAGTGCCCATGATGTCGGCGATCTCCTTGTAGGGGAAGCCCTCGACATCGGCCAGGTAGACGGCGATCCTGAACTCCTCCGGCAGGGCCGCCAGAGCCTCCTTGATGTCACCGTCGGGCAGGTGCTCGAGTGCCTCCACCTCGGCCGACTTCAGCCCGCTCGAGGTGTGGGACTCGGCCCGCGCGAGCTGCCAGTCCTCGATCTCCTCCGCGCCCGACTGCTTCGGCTCCCGCTGCTTCTTGCGGTAGCTGTTGATGAAGGTGTTGGTGAGGATCCGGTAGAGCCACGCCTTGAGGTTGGTGCCCTGCTGGAACTGGTGGAAGGACGCGAACGCCTTGGCGAAGGTCTCCTGCAGCAGGTCCTCCGCGTCCGCGGGATTTCGAGTCATCCGGAGCGCGGCGGAGTAGAGCTGTTCGAGATACGGCATGACGTCGCGCTCGAATCGCTCGCTTCGCTGCTCCAGCGTCTCCGCGCCTGTCGCGGGCACCGGACCCACCCCCCTAAGATCACCGGTGGCCGACTGTGGCGGAACACCGTACTCAGGGGAGGATACCCGCTGGCCCGTGACCTCCCGGTCAGCGGGTTGGGGGCTGAGCAATGTGAGCATGCTCGTCGCAACACACCCGCGTCCTTGTCTGTTCCCGCAAGATAGAAGGTACGAAGGACCCGGTGCGGGGAACGTCATAACGTACCGGCTGGTAGCCCTTTTTCCGTAACCCAGGAGTCGCGTGTGCTGCCCATTCCGGCCGAGGAACTGAACGGCTCAGGGACGCTCGGGCCGTACTGGACCTTCTATCGCGCCGTCGCCGCCGAGCAACTGACCCGATGGCTTCCCAGCCAGCCCTCCGTGATCCTCGACCTGTCCGGCGGCCGCGGCCGGTGGTCCGGCCAGGCGGGCAGGGCCGGGCACCGGGTGATCGAGGTGCTCGACTTCCGCCGCACGGTCGACGCGCAGTCCCGGCTGCGCGACGCCGACCGCGTCCGTCACGTACGCGCGGACGACCTGTCGTTCCTGCCCGACGAGAGCGTGGACGCCGTGCTGGCGGAGGAGCGCGCGATGTCGGTCGAGCTGATGGCCGAGTCGGCGATGAGCGACGTGGCCAGGGTGCTGCGTCCCGGCGGGCGGGCGCTGGTGTGCGTCGACTCGCTCGTGCTGGGCATGGCGATCCTGGCCGAGCAGGGCCAGTGGCAACATCTTCGCCAGACCGGTGAGGTCATGCTCGTGCCGTGGCCCGACGGCAGCATCACCCGCTGCTTCAGCAGCGGGCAGTTGCGCGAGCTGCTGGCGGGCACCGGTCTGGAGGTGGAGTGGATGCGCCCCCGTACGGTGTTGTCGCCGTCCACGGTGGACCACGTGCTCTCGTCCGACGCGCGCGCCCTGTCCTATCTCGTACGCACCGAGCTCGAGGCCCATCCCGACGACGACGACACCGTCGGCATCCACCTGGTGGCCAGCGCACGCAAGCGCTGAGCGTCCCCGCCGGGCGTGAGGGCCGCCGTTCTTCGTGGCCGGCGGCTCCTGACCCGGCATGGGCACGTTCAGCGGCGGCGCTCCCGCTTCGCCTGGCACTGCACGCACCGCGCGGCGTCGGGGCGGGCCTCCAGCCGGCCCTCGGGCACGGGCTTGCCGCAGTCGACGCACCTGCCGTACACGCCTTCGTCGATGCGCTCGATCGCCTCCACGACCGCGCGCCGCTGCGCCGTGGCCACGGTCAGCATGGCCTGCGCGCTGTCGGTGTCGGTCAGGTCGGAGCCCGCGTCGGCCGCCGAGTATTCGCGCACCGCGACGGGGTCGCCCTTGAGGACCCCGATCGAGCGGTCCAGTTCGGCGAGCATGTCTTTCAGCCGCTCACGAGCGGTCGTGACGTCCACGAACGCACCTCCGGGTGAATGAGGGCAGCCCGCGGCCGGGACTCCCCGGATGTCCCCGCCCGGTGCAATCAATGGGGATCTATGTGGCGGTGACACCGAGTGAACGGTTGCATCGCTTTCCTCACCGAATGCCCAATTACTGCGCCTCTTACACCTTCAGAACAGTGCCGGCTCCTCCGCCTCGGGCAGCCGTTCGATGAGGTGAGGGCCGTTGTTCCGGACGTTGTTCACGTCCGTGGAGACCGCGTACGCCGTCAGCCGCCCCGACTCGGCGGGCACCAGCAGCTCCGAGGCACGCCCCGTGTCGGTGAGCCCGGGGTCGAGCCATTCGGCCCAGCGGTCGCGCTCGATCATCATGGGCATCCTGTCGTGGATGCGGCCCAGGTGGTCCTCGGCGTCGGTCGTGATGACGGTGCAGCTGACCAGCCACTTGAGCGGGTCGTCGTCGTCGCGCGACGGGTCCTTCCAGAACTCGTACAGGCCGGCCATGGCCAGCACCCCGCCGTCCGCCGGATGGATGAAGTACGGCTGCTTCTTCTTCTCGCCCTCGACCGGCATCCACTCGAAATAGCCGTCGGCCGGCAGCAGGCATCTGCGCTTGGCGAAGGCCCGGCGGTAGGACGGCTTCTCCGCCAGCGTCTCGGCCCTGGCGTTGATCAGCCGCGAGCCGATCGACGGGTCCTTCGCCCAGGTGGGGACCAGGCCCCACTTGAGGATCCTGAGCTGGCGGACCGCCCGCTGCGCCTGGTCGGGGACGCGGCTCAGGACGGCGTAGACGTTCTTGGTCGGCGCCACGTTGTAGTCGGCGCCCAGCTCCTTGTCGGGGTCGCCGTCCTGCTCGACCTGGAACTCCTCGAGCAGTTCGTGCTTCTTGCGCGCCGAGGCGTATCTACCGCACATGACACCACACTGCCATGTCCTTCCCGCGCCCGTGTGGCCGCCCGGCGTTGGCGCGCGCTTCGACCGGGTCCCGCCACTCCCAGTACTCTTTGACCATGCCCGCTCCGCTCTGGCCCGCACCGACGGCGACCACTCCCGTCAGCGCCACCGTCTCGCTGCCCGGCTCCAAGTCGGTGACCAACCGCGCGCTGCTGCTCGCCGCGCTCGCCGACGGGCCCGGCGTGGTGCGCGGTGCACTGCGCAGCCGCGACGCCGACCTGATGGTGGCCGCGCTGCGGGCGCTCGGCACGACGCTGGTGGCGGGCGGCGAGAGCGCCGCGGGGGTCGACTGGCACGTGACGCCCGGCCCGGTCCGCGGCGGCGTGCGCATCGACGCCGGCCTGGCGGGCACGGTCATGCGCTTCGTCCCGCCGATGGCCGCCCTGGCCGACGGCCCGGTCCACTTCGACGGCGACCCCCACGCCCGCAAGCGCCCGATGGGGCCCATCCTCGACGCGCTGCGCGCGCTGGAGGCCCGGATCGACAACGACGCGCTGCCGTTCACGATCGAAGGGCCCGTCACGGGCGGCGAGGTGACGCTCGACGCGTCGGGTTCGTCGCAGTTCGTCTCGGGCCTGCTGCTGGCCGCCGCGCGCTTCGACAAGGGCCTCACCATCCGCCACGAGGGCCCGCCGGTGCCCTCGCAGCCGCACATCGAGATGACGGTGCAGCTGCTCAGGGCGGCCGGCGTCTCGGTGGACGACGGCGAGCGCGACGTGTGGCGCGTCGAACCGGGCCCGATCGCCGCGCGAGACGTCACGGTGGAGCCCGACCTGTCCAACGCGGCGCCGTTCCTGGCCGCCGCGCTCGTCACGGGCGGCACGGTCACCGTCCCTTCGTGGCCGGCCGAGACCACCCAGCCCGGCGACGCCCTGCGGGGCCTGCTCACCTCGATGGGCGCCACCGTCACGCGCACGGCCGACCTGGTCGTCACGGGCACGGGCCGGATCACGGGCATCGACGCCGACCTGCACGAGGTGGGCGAGCTGACCCCGACGATCGCCGCGCTGGCCGCGCTCGCGAGCACCCCGAGCCGCATCCGGGGCGTGAGCCACCTGCGCGGCCACGAGACCGACCGCCTGGCCGCGCTGGCCGCCGAGATCAACCGCCTCGGCGGCGACGCCGAGGAGACCGACGACGGCCTGGTCATCCGCCCGCGCCCGCTGCGCGGCGGCACCTTCCACAGCTACGACGACCACCGCATGGCCACCGCGGGAGCGGTGATCGGGCTCGCGGTCCCCGGCGTGCGGGTGGAGAACATCGCGACGACCGCCAAGACGCTGCCGGACTTCGTCCAGATGTGGACGGCGATGCTGGATCCGCGGTGAGAGCGGCGATCCGGCCGCTGCCCGCCGCTGGTTTCGCGGGGGGCGCCCCGGGCACGTCGGAAATGGGCGGCACGTGACCGCGCGCTGCCCGCACCACCCAGCCGCACCCGGCCCGCGTCACCGAGCACCCTGTCACCGACCACAGAGGGGAAGCGAGCGTATGGGAGCGGACCGCTGAGAAAGCGGGAGTACGACGAGGACGACGTACGGGTCAGGCCGGGCAGAGGGTCACGGCCGCGCACCCGGATCCGTCCTGCGCACGAGGACGCCGTCGGAGGTTTCGTGGTCGCCGTCGACCGGGGCCGCTACACCGTGCTGGTCGAGCCGGAGCGTCCGAAGGGTTCGGCCGCCAAACGCCGGCAGCAGGCCCAGCGCCGCCTGGTGGTCGCCATGAAGGCCCGTGAGCTCGGCCGCAAGGGCATCGTCGTGGGCGACCGGGTCGCCCTGGTCGGCGACGTCTCCGGCCGTCCCGACACCCTGGCGAGGGTCGTACGCGTGGAGCCGCGCAGCTCGATGTTGCGCCGCTCGGCCGACGACACCGACGACACCGACGGCATCGAGCGCCCGGTCGTCGCCAACGCCGAGCAGCTCGTCATCGTGACCGCCCTGGCCGACCCGCCGCCCCGGCCCCGCATGATCGACCGCATGCTGGTGGCCGCGTTCGACGCCGAGATCGACGCGCTGCTCTGCCTCACCAAGTCCGACCTGGCCCCGCCCGACCCCCTCGTCGCCCTGTACGAACCGCTGGGCGTCGAGCACGTGGTCGTGCGCAAGGGCGGCTCGCTCGACGAGCTGCGCGACCACCTGGCCGGGCGCATCAGCGTCCTGGTCGGCCATTCGGGGGTCGGCAAGTCCACCCTGGTCAACGCTCTGGTCCCCGACGCCAACCGCGCCGTCTCCCAGGTCAACGCGGTCACCGGCCGCGGCCGCCACACCTCCACCTCGGCCGTCGCCCTGGAGCTGCCCGAGGGCGGCTGGATCATCGACACCCCGGGGGTGCGCAGCTTCGGGCTGGCCCACGTGTCGGTGGAGACGGTGCTGGCCGCGTTCCCCGACCTGGTGGAGGGCACGGTCGAGTGCCCGAAGGGCTGCACCCACCTGGGCGACGGCTGCGCGCTCGACGCCTGGGTGGCCGCCGGCAACGCCGACCCCGCACGCCTGGAGTCGCTCCGCCGCCTGCTGTCCAGCCGCGAGGGCGCTCCCGACGACCTCTGAGCCTTTTCTCGCCGCCAAAGGGTGGGCAAATGGTACGGATCGGCCGAGGAAGATCAGCGACATCTCTCGACATGACGTACTTACTGCTGACAAGGAAAAGGGATACCGGTTACCAGAAAAGAGACGTTGGTGACTGATGTTCGGTATACGACTCACGGTAGCGTGGGCGACCGTGCAGGGTTACAACGATGATCTTCGCCTCGCGCATGTCATGGCGGACGCCGCCGATGACCTGACCATGCGGCGGTTCAAGGCGGTCGACCTGAAGGTCGACACCAAGCCCGATCTGACTCCGGTCAGCGACGCCGACCGCGCGGTGGAGGAGGCCATCAGGGGCACCCTGCGCCGTGCCAGGCCCCGCGACGCCGTCGTGGGAGAGGAGTTCGGCAAGACCGGGTGGGGCGCCCGGTCGTGGATCATCGACCCCATCGACGGCACGAAGAACTACGTGCGCGGCGTGCCCGTGTGGGCGACCCTGATCGCGCTCATGGAATACGGCGAGGTCGTCGTCGGCCTCGTGTCGGCCCCCGCGCTCGGCAGACGCTGGTGGGCGGCCACCGAGGGCGGCGCGTGGACCGGCAAGAGCCTGACCAAGGCCTCCAGGATGACCGTGTCGTCGGTCTCGACCCTGGAGGACGCGTCGTTCTCCTACTCCAGCTTCGGCGGCTGGGAGAAGACGGGCCGGCTCGACAACTTCCTCGACCTAGGCCGCGCCTGCTGGCGCACAAGGGCGTACGGCGACTTCTGGTCGCACATGATGGTCGCGGAGGGCTCGGTGGAAGTGTCGGCGGAGCCCGAGCTGTCACCGTGGGACATGGCGGCGCTCACCGTGATCGTCGAGGAGGCCGGCGGGGTGTGGACCGACGTGGCCGGCGTGAAGAGCCTGGAGGGCGGCAGCATGGTCTGCACCAACGGCACCCTCCACGACGAGGTCGTCCGCCGGCTCAACGCCTAGGACCGGCCGCGGAACGGATGCCGGCGGTTGCCGCGTTCAGCTCCCGTTCATCCTTGTACGTCACATTTCCCTCATATGTGACCCCGCTGGGCGGATTGTCGTGTCCGAGCGGATCCTGGTCCCAGAAGTTCCCCCGGTACACCACGTTCTCGAGCGGCGGCCCCACGTGGAGCACGGCCGTGTTGTCGGCCCGCAGGACGACGTTGCCCTCCACCGTCACCCACGCGGCCCCGTAGTCGGTGTAGAGCCCGAAGTTGTACGGCGTGCGCGTGTCCTCGATGACATTCCCCTGGACGAACGCCTGGTTGTCCGGGGAGTCGCCCTGCGGCCCCGACAGGTAGACGCCGCCCCCGTCCGCCAGCACCTCCATGGTGCCGGCCGTGTAATTGCGCAGGATCCGGGCGCCCTGCCCTGATCCGACGACGATCCCGCAGTGCGGCACGTGGGTGATCTCGTTGTGGGCGACGACGCAGTCCCGCGTGCCCGCCACGGAGATGCCCGGCACGCCGCTGAACTCGAGCCCGATGTGGTGCACCCGGTTGTCCTCGATCGAGGCCGCCCGGCTGCCCGAGACCTCGATCCCGGCGCCCGACAGCGTGTCGAACGTACAGCCGCGCACCGCCGGAGCGGTGCCCCCGGTGACGCCCAGCCCGGAGGCGCCGAGCCGGGTGAAGCGGCACCCCTCGGCCCGCACGTTCTCGGTGGCGTCGAGGGTGACGCAGGCGGGGACCGTGACGGAAGCGGCAGGATACGTCACGGACGCTCCTTCGCCGATGACGGCCGTCTCGGTGCCGCCGCCCTCGTAGAAGCCGGTGCCGTGGTAGTGGAGGAACCCTTCCGCGGCACTCGGGCGCAACCAGGTGGCCTCGGCGAACACCAGGCCCTTGAACGCCACGTCACGCGCCCCCGCGACGCTCACGAGGCGTTCGAGGACGGGCGCGACGACCCGCGTACGGGATGGGTGCTCCCCGGCCAGCGGCAGGTACATCAGCACGTGCCGCCCCGGACGCGACCGGTCGAGCACGAAGGTCCCCGGCTCGGTCAGGAAGGCGGCGTCGTTCTCGACGCGGGTCGGCAGGCCGGGCCCGCTCGACGACTGCCCCTCCCACGTGGAGTTGTACAGCTCCTGGGCCCACCCGAAGGCGGGCTGCGCCATGGTGATCACCGTGGCGTCCCCGTCGCGGGAGACGTCCGAGACCCCGCAGCGGGCCTCCGTCCAGGGGTAGACGCCCCGGAAGACGAACTCGACGTCCCCGGGGCTGCGCCACCCGAGCGGCACGTCGGTCACGTAGCCGGTGGCGGTCGCCCGGGCCTCGCCGGGCAGCCCCGGGAGTGCGGCCCGCTCTGCGCGGCGCCCGTCGACGTAGAGCTGGCGGGTGTCCAGGTCGCCGACCTCGGCCGCCCAGACCCCGTCGTGCTCCCGCCACCCGGTGATCGCCCGGCCGCCGCTGATCACCGGCTCCTCCTGCGCGGGGGTGCCGTAGCCGTACGCCTGGTAGACGGTCCCGGCGTCGGCCTCGGTGAGCTCGAAGGACCGCGCGAGCGTGTGCACGCCGCCCCTAAGGTGGACGACGGCGCCGCCGTCGCTTCCTCGGGCCGCGGCCCTGGCGCGGTCGAGGGTGGCGAAGGGGCGTTCGGCCGATCCCGGCCAGGAGTCGTCGCCGGACGGCGCCACGTGGAACTGGAACATTCGGACCACCTTTGCTGTTTATGTCGTACACATAGTAGTACACCATAAACAAGGAGGGCGCACATGGCGAGGGGCAGGGCGGACGACCCCGACCACGCGGTCGAGCTGCTGTGGCGGGCCGGCGACCCGGAGCCGCGGCAGGGCCTGAGCCTGCCCAGGATCGTGCGCGCCGCCGTGGAGCTCGCCGACGCCGAAGGACTGGAGGGCCTGTCGATGCGCAAGGTCGCCGACCGGCTCGGCTTCACGACCATGTCGCTCTACCGCCACGTGCCCGGCCGCGACCAGCTCGTCGACCTGATGCGCGACGACGTGCTCGGCGAGCACCCGCGAGCACCCGCGACAGGAGGCTGGCGGGCCCGCCTGGAGGCCGCGGCCAGGCACGCGTGGGAGATCCGCAAGCGGCACCCGTGGCTGGCCGAGGTGCGCGGCAGCCGCCACCTTCCCGGCCCCAACGGCGTCGCCCATTACGACTATCTGCTGAGCACGCTGACCGGCACGGCGCTGCGCCCGCCGGAGGTCATCGCCGTCGTGGGCATGGTCGGCCGGTTCGTCGACGCAGAGGCACTCGTCCTCGTGGAGACCCAGCGGGAGGAGCGGCGCAGCGGAGTGTCGGAGCAGGAGTGGTGGGGCTCGCGCGAGGCGCTCTACGAACGCCTCGACCACTATCCGGCGATCTCCGGCCTGTGGACCGCGGGCGGCTGGGACCACCCGGAGGACTCCTTCGACTTCGGCCTGCGCCGGCTGCTCGACGGTGTCGAGGTCCTCATCCGCCGGCGTGAGGAAATGCGTGACGAAATGTGCGGGGAGTGCGGCGGGCCGCTGGAGCCGGCTCCGTCCGGCCGGCCCCGCGTCTACTGCTCACGCGCCTGCCAGCAGCGCGCCTACCGCCGGCGCAGGAACGGCTAGGGGGCCGGCCTTCCGCACCACGCCGCTGGAGGGGCGACCTTCCGCACCACACCGCTGAGCACCCTCCGCGCCACGCCGCTAGAGGGCCAGCACCCTCCGCACCGCGGCCATCAGGGCCTCCCGGTAGCCGCCCCCGAACGACACCACGTGCACGAGCAGCGGATGCAGCTGGTGCAGCGGCACCCGCTCCCGCCACCCCTCCGCGAGCGGCCACTCCTCCCGGTAGGCGCCCAGCACCCGATCCAGGTACGGCAGCCCGAACAGGGCGAGCATCGCCAGATCGGTCTCCCTGTGCCCGCCGTGGGCGGCCGGGTCGATCAGCACACCCGACCCGCCCGACCACAGCACGTTGCCGCTCCACAGGTCACCGTGGACGCGCGCGGGCGGCTCGGCCGGACCCGCCACCTCGGCGAACCGGTCTGCCGCCCGCTCGACCAGCGCCGCCTCCCGCGCCGGAAGCCCGGCCCGCTCCAGGAACGGAAGCACGCGCCGCGAGGCGTAGAAGGACGGCCAGTCGGCGGCGGGCGCGTTGTCCATCGGCAACTCGGCGATGAACCCCGGCCAGGGCGCACCGAAACCGTCCGCCCCCTCGCGGTGCAGCCGGGCCAGCGCGCGACCGAACCGCTCGGCCGCCGCCGCGCCGGGCGGCTCCTGGCGTACCCATGACAACACGAGCCGGTCGGGCGCGGCCTCGATCACCTCGGGCACCGCGATCGCCTCGCCCAGCCAGCGCAGCCCGGCGGCCTCGGAGGCGAACAGCTCGGCGTGTCCGCGGCCGCTCTTCACGAACACCTCGCGCCCGTCGTCCAGTACGCCCCGGTGGAGCCGCCAGCCGTGTGACGAGCCGAGGTCGTCAATCAGTCTCATCGGCCGATCTCATCGGCTATGTGCTTGGCCACGCCCTCGGATGCGGCCTTGACCAGCGCCAGCACGTCCTCGAACCCCTCCGGCCCCCCGTAGTACGGATCGGGCACCTCTGCCCCCTCCGGCGCGGAAGGGTCGAACGATCGGAACAGCCGCACCTCCACCTCGTACGGAGCCATCCGCCGCAGATTGGACAGGTTGTCCCGATCCATAGCCAAAACCAGGTCATAACGGGCAAACCAGTCGCCCGCGAACTGCCGGGCCCGGTGTGACGAGCCGTCGTAACCGTGCCGGGCCAGGATGTCGAGCGCCCGCTCGTCCATGAGATCACCCACGTGCCACCGCCCGGTCCCGGCGCTCTCGACGGTGACCCGGTCGCCCAGCCCGCGCTCGGCGAGCGTCCGGCGCAGCACCACCTCCGCCATCGGCGAACGGCAGATGTTGCCCATGCACACAAGGCATACGCGATACGTCATAGCTCCCATCATGAGGGTGACCTGGTGCGTTCACCGAACGTTCACCCTTGTTAGGGGTCTGAGTCACCTTCGCTGCATAGCTTCATGGCGACTGAGGATCAAGTGGGAGGAACCCAACCGTGAAGTATGCAGGCCGGCTCGCCGCCGTCGCCTTCGTCGGCGCGCTCTCGCTCGCTGCGTGCGGCACAGACAACAACACCGGGGCCACCGGCGCCACCGCCGCCACCGAGGCCGCGGCAGACAGCGGTCTGAGCGGCACGATCAACGCCGCGGGCTCCTCTGCCCAGGCCAACGCGATCGACCAGTGGAAGAAGGACTTCCAGGCCAACAACTCCGGGGTGAGCATCAACTACCAGCCCAGCGGCTCGGGTGCGGGCATCCAGGCGTTCATCCAGGGCACGGTCGCGCTGGCGGGTTCCGACTCGGCCCTGAAGGACGACGAGCCCGCCAAGGCCGACGCCCGGTGCAAGACCGGCAAGGCCATCAACATCCCCATGGTGACCGGCCCCGTCGCGGTCGTGTACAACCTGCCCGGCGTCGAAGGGCTGCAACTGTCCCCCAAGACGCTCGGCGGCATCTTCAACAGCACGATCACCAAGTGGGACGACCCGGCCATCAAGGCCGACAACCCCGGCGCCACGCTGCCGTCCACGCCGATCCAGGCCTTCCACCGGGCCGACGAGTCGGGCACCAGCGACAACTTCACCAAGTTCCTCGAGGCCACCGCCGACTGGCCGTACGAGGCCGCCAAGGCCTGGCCCGCCGAGGCGAAGGGCCAGGGCGCCAAGGGCTCCGACGGCATCGCCTCCTCGGTCAAGGACACCGAGGGCGCGATCAGCTACGTCGAGATGTCGTACGCCGACAACTCCCAGCTCCAGAAGGCCAAGGTCGCCAACGGCTCCGGCGAGTTCGTCGAACTGACCCCCGAGAGCGCGGCCAAGACCGTCGAGACCGCCGAGGTCAAGGGCACCGGCAACGACCTCGCCCTGTCGATCGACTACGCCACCAAGACGCCGGGCGCCTACCCGATCGTCCTGGTGACGTACGAGATCACCTGCGAGAAGGGCCTGCCGGCCGAGGAGTCGAAGCTGGTCAAGGAGTTCCTCACCTACACCGCCAGCGACGAGGGCCAGGCGTCGCTGAAGGAACTGGGCTACGCCCCGCTGTCCGGTGAGCTGCTCACCAAGGTCCGCTCCGCTGTCGAGGCGATCTCCTAAGAGCCGATGACCATCAAAACGGAAATCCGTGAAGGCGGACCGGCCACGAGCCGGTCCGCCTCTCGGCGCAGCCATGGTGAAGGGCCCTTCCGCTTCCTGTCCACCGGGGCCGGCATCGTCATGCTGGGGATCATGGCGGCCATCGCCGTCTTCCTCATCAGCGAGGCCATCCCGGCGCTCCAGGCCAACAAGGGCAACTTCCTCACCGAGCTGACGTGGGACCCGAACAGCAGCCAGGTGTTCGGCATCGGCGCGCTGGCGTTCGGCACCGTGCTCAGCTCGGCACTCGCCCTCGTCATCGCCACGCCCATCGCGGTGGGCGTGGCGCTGTTCATCTCCCACTACGCGCCGCGCCGGCTGGCCGGGCCTCTCGGCTACCTCATCGACCTGCTCGCCGCGGTGCCCAGCGTGATCTACGGCCTGTGGGGCGTGGCCTTCCTGGTGCCGCTGCTCAGGGAGCCGTCGCAGTGGCTCAACGACACGTTCGGCTGGTTCCCCCTGTTCGCCGGCGAGGGCGCCATCGGCGGCAAGACCATGCTCGCCGGCGGCATCGTACTCGCGATCATGATCCTGCCGATCATCGCGGCCATCTCCCGCGAGGTGTTCCTGCAGGTCCCCAAGATGAACGAGGAGGCCGCGCTGGCCCTCGGCGCGACCCGCTGGGAGATGATCCGCATGGCGGTGCTGCCGTTCGGCCGGCCCGGCGTGATCAGTGCCGCGATGCTCGGCCTCGGCCGGGCGATGGGCGAGACGATCGCGGTCGCGCTGATCTTCCCGGCGACGTTCGGCATCAGCGTGCAGATCCTCACCCCGCAGGGCAACAGCATCGCCGCCAACATCGCCAACGGGTTCGGCGAGGCCGGCGACATCGGCCGCGGCGCGCTCATCGCCTCGGGCCTGGTGCTGTTCATCATCACCCTGCTCGTCAACATGGCCGCCCGCATGATCATCAACCGGCGCAAAGAGTTCATGAAGGCCGACACATGACCACCATCCAGCACATCTCAACCGGCCGCCGGATCAAGGACCGTATCGTCCAGGGGCTGGTCTATCTGGCGTTCGCGCTGGCCGTGGTGCCGCTCGTGTCCGTGCTCTGGCTGGTGATCAGCAACGGCCTGGCGCGCTTCGACCTGACGTTCCTCACCCACTCGATGCGCGGGATCGGCGCGCGCGACGCGGGCGGCGGCGCCTACCACGCCATCATCGGCACCCTCGAACAGGTGCTGCTCTCCTCGCTCATCTCCGTCCCCATCGGGCTGCTCACCGCGATCTACCTCGTCGAATACGGCAACGGCGGCCGCCTGAGCCGGGCCATCAGCTTCTTCGTCGACGTCATGACCGGCATCCCCTCAGTGGTCGCCGGCCTGTTCGTGCTGGCGTTCTGGATCCTGTTCCTCGGCATGCCCTACTCCGGCTTCGCCGGCGCGATGGCGCTGTCGATCCTCATGATGCCGACCGTGGTCAGATCGGCCGAGGAAATGCTCCGGCTGGTGCCCGACGACCTCCGGGAGGCGTCGTACGCGCTGGGCGTGGCCAAGTGGCGCACGATCCTCAAGGTCGTGCTGCCGACCGCGTTCACCGGCATCGTCACGGGCGTCATGCTGGCCGTGGCCAGGGTCGCGGGCGAGACGGCGCCGCTGCTCCTGACGGTGTTCTTCACCGACTCCATCAACAACGACCCGTTCACCGGGCCGCAGATGGGTCTGCCCCTCTACGTCTTCGACCAGGCGGCGCGTCCCAACGACACCGCCATCGACCGGGCGTGGACCGGCGCGCTCACACTCATCCTGATCGTCATGCTGCTCAACCTGGTGGCGCGTCTGATCGCCTGGTGGCGTTCACCCGCCAGGCGCCGATAGGGGGTAACCGCAGATATGTCCAAGCAGATCCAGGTCTCGGGCCTCGACGCGTACTACGGGTCGCACAAAGCGATCGAGGACGTGTCGATGACCATCGAACCGCGCTCCATCACCGCGTTCATCGGCCCGTCCGGGTGCGGCAAGTCGACGTTCCTGCGCACCCTCAACCGTATGCACGAGGTGATCCCCGGCGCGCGCGTCGAGGGCAAGGTCCTGCTCGACGGCGACGACCTCTACAGCAGCAACGTCGAGCCCGTCTCCGTACGCCGGATGATCGGCATGGTCTTCCAGCGCCCCAACCCGTTCCCCACGATGTCGATCTACGACAACGTCGCCGCCGGCCTCCGGCTCAACGGCCGCGTCGGCAAGGCGCAGCTCGACGACACCGTGGAGGAGTCGCTGAAGGGCGCCAACCTCTGGAACGAGGTCAAGGACCGCCTCAGCAAACCCGGCGCCGGCCTGTCCGGCGGGCAGCAGCAGCGGCTCTGCATCGCGCGGGCGATCGCCGTCAAACCGCAGGTGCTGCTCATGGACGAGCCCTGCTCGGCGCTCGACCCCATCTCGACGCTGGCCATCGAAGACCTGATGGCCAAGCTGAAGGACGAATACACCATCGTCATCGTCACCCACAACATGCAGCAGGCCGCCCGGGTCAGCGACAGGACCGCCTTCTTCAACCTGGCCGAGCAGGGCAAACCCGGCAAGGTCATCGAGATGGACGAGACGTCCCGCATGTTCACCAACCCGTCCCAGAAGGCCACCGAGGACTACATCACGGGACGCTTCGGTTGATGACCCGACAGCAGACGGCATCCACGATGAACGGGGACACGAGGACTCAACCCGTACTGCTTATCGCCGACCCTGACGGCTCCGTCGTGGACGCCCTGGCCGCCGCCCTCGAACGTGAGGGCGTGGCCGTCACGGGCGCGCCCGACGGCGCTCAGGGGCTGCTGCAGGCAGGTGCCCTGCAGCCCGACGTGGTGCTCGTCGCGGCCACGCTGCCGGTCATCGACGCCGTGGACTTCGTCCGCGCCGTACGCCTCGCGCGGGCCGTACCCGTGCTGCTCGGCGTCGGGGATGGCCACGCCGAGCAGGCCGTACGCGCTCTCGCGGCAGGCGCGGCCGCCTGCGTGGCCAGGCCCTACCGGGTGCCCGAACTGCTGCCGTTCATCCAGGCGGCCTCCCCCGAGTCGCGCAAGGTGCTGGCGGTGGGCGGGGTCGAGCTGGACGTACAGGCCTACCAGGTGCGCGTGGGCGGACGTACCGTGCACCTGCCGCTGCGGGAGTTCGAGCTGCTGCAGTATCTGATGCGCAACGCCGACCGTACGGTCACCCGCGAGCAGATCATGCGTCACGTGTGGAACGCCACGGCGACCACGTCGACGAACACGATCGCGGTGCACGTCAAACGGCTGCGCGCGCGGCTGGGCGACGAGGACGACCAGCTCATCCAGACCGTACGCGGTGTGGGCTACCGGCTCGTCACCCCGGGCATCTCCGGAAATCCCGCATGATGCGCTCGGTGACGCCTTCGACGGTCTCGATGCCCTGCCCCACCTCCGAGCTGCCCTCGGTGAGCACGGCGACGGCGTAGTCGCGGCCGTCACCCCTGATCAGCCCCACGCTGATCGTGGCCCAGCGCTTGTTCGACACGCGCCTGAGCCAGCCGTTCTTCAGCGCCGCGCGCTCATCCCGGCACGTCGCGGCGCTGATCCCCCAGTCCTGCCCGTCGACGACCCGGCTCATGAGGTCGAGCACCTTCTTACGGTCCCCGGCCCTCAGCGGACTCTTGCCGGACACCAGCGCCTGCATGAGGCGGATCTGGTCCTCCACGGACGTTCTGGTGATTCCCCAGCAATACAGGTCGACGCAGTCGCCCGGTACGCCCTGCGTATGCCTCAGGCCCAGTTTCTTCCCCGCCCTGGTGAACCCGGCCGCCCCGCCGATGCGCAACCACAGGCGGTCCGCGGCGCGGTTGTCGCTGTAGCGGATCATCAGGTCGGCGTCGCGCCTGACGGCCGCGGGCAGCTTCTTCCACGGAGTGGCGAGCAGCAGCGCCATGAGGATCTGGACCTTGGCCGTACTCGCCGTGATCAGCCGCTCGCCGGGGTGATAACGGTAGACCCGCCCGGTCTGCAGCTCCTTGACCATGGCCGTGACCGGCCCAGGACGTCCCCGCAGGTAACGGTCGAGCCTCTTGGTGATCTTGCGGGCGGGGATGGAGGGCAGGCTCCCCTCGCGCGGGCGCTGTTCCAACCGCCCCCGCTGCGCCCGGCGCACCTCGTACGACGCCGTCACGTCCAGCACGGCGGGCACCGCAGCGCGGATCGTCGTGTGCACCACGGGACGGGGCATCGACACCAGCGGCAGGAGCAGGGCGAGGACGATGGCCAGTCGTGACATCGCCCTCGCCCCAAGCGCGATCATCCGAGCATTATCACGACATTTCACAACCCGCCGCTAGACCTGCTACGAGCGGTTCACCCGCAGGACGGCACCTGAGCCCGGCCGCCGGAGGAGACGCACGTCCGGTGCCGGAGATCCGTGGTCAGCGCGAGGTGGGCAGGGGGACGTCCGGGGTGAAGTGCCGGTCGTCGATGTGGGCGACGGCGTAGTCGATGGCGCCCGTGACCACGCACTCGTCCCCCAGCGTCGAGGCGCGCAGCTCCGGCGGGCGGATGCAGGCGCGCTCCAGGCGTTCGCGCAGCCGGGGCAGCAGGACGTCGGCCGAGCGGGAGAAGCCGCCGCCGAGGACGACGACCTGCGGGTCGAGCAGCAGGACCATCGCGCTGGTGCCCACGGCCAGGTCGTCCACGTACCGTTCGACCGCTGCGAGCGCCACCGGGTCGCCGGCGCGGGCGGCGGCCAGGGTGTAGCCGGCGGCGTCCGCCGGAGAGGTGTCCTCGGGGATGACCGGGCAGTTCTGCAGGTGCTCCGAGGCGTCGAACAGTTGCGCCTGCGGCAGCATCGCGATCTCTCCGGCCGCGGCGCCGAAGCCGCGGTGGACCTTGCCGCCGATGATGACCGCCGCCCCCATCCTCCGGCCGACGTGCAGGAACACCACGTCGCTCGCGTCCCGTACGGCGCCACGCACGGCCTCGGACTTGGCGGCCAGGCGGCTGTCGTTCTCGACGAGGACCTCGCAGGGGAACATCCCGCGCAGGTGCCCGGCCAGGTCGAGCCCGGTCCAGGCGGGGATCGCGGCGCAGTAGCGGATGCGTCCCTCCGGGGTGACCACGCCGATGGTGCCGGCCGCGACGATCCACACGTCGTCGATCGTCTTGCCGGCCAGCGCCAGGCAGCTCGCGACCGTCCGCTCGATGGCGGCCAGCCGCTCGTCCAAGGGGGTGTCCGGCTGTACGGGCTGGCGGGTCTCGGCGAGGATCTCGCCGTTCAGGTCGGACAGGGCGGCGCGGATGTTGTGACCGCCTATGTCGAGCCCCACGAGGTGACCGCTCGTCGCGCGGAAGCGGTAGCGGCGGGCGGGCCGGCCGATCGTACCCTGGGCGGGTGGGGTCTCCTCGACCCAGCCGAGCCGCATGAGCTCGTCCACGACCTCCTTCGTGGAGGGGCGCGACAGGCCGGTGCGCTCGGCCAGGGCCGACAGCGTCAGAGGGCCGGCGCTGCGCAGCGTCCCGACCGCGGCCAGGGCGTTGAGCTGCCTGAGCCGTGACAGGTCGCCGCCGCGAAGTGGGGCTGCCATCGTCCGTCCTAACGCAGGTTTCCTGTGGAAGTCGCTTCATTATGCCAGCAGCCGAGTGCGCAAAGACGACCGGGAGTGCAAGATTCGCGCAGCAATGCGCATTGACCCGTGATCTGGGCTGGTGCTAGTAATGAAGCGCTCCTTCGTAAGTCTGAGAAAGGTGGAGCCGATGCCGTTCGTGCACGTGGGGAAGGCCGGAAGCGCCCGCGTCCCGGCGCCGGTCCGTTCCGAGGGGACCGGTCGATGATCGTCCCCAAGCCCTCGCGGTACGAGCCGCGTCCCGGCCGTTTCGTCATCGGCAGGGAGACCGCGCTCACCGCCGACCCGGTGCTCGGCCCGGTCGCGGCTTGGCTGCGCGGTGAGCTCGCCCCGGTGACCGGAGGCGAACTGCTGCCGCCGGGCGGCCCGGGACCGGCGATCAGGCTCGCTCTCGGCGACGACCTGCCGCCGGAAGGCTACCGGCTCACCGTCGCCCCTGACGGGGTCACGCTCGACGCCGGATCGGCGGCAGGGGCCTTCTACGGGGCACAGACCCTGCGCCAGCTCCTGCCGCCCCACGCCTTCCGAAGGTCGGGGACGGGCGAGGCGCTGGAGCTGCCCGCCGTGCACGTGGCCGACGAGCCCCGCTTCGCCTGGCGCGGCGCCATCCTCGACGTGGCCCGACATTTCATGACCAAGGCGGACGTGCTGCGCTTCATCGACCTGATGGCCCTGCACAAGCTGAACGTCCTGCACCTGCACCTGACCGACGACCAGGGCTGGCGCATCGAGATCAAGCGCTACCCGCGCCTGACCGAGATCGGCTCCTGGCGCGAGGAGAGCCAGGTCGGCTGGATGGGCGAGATGGACGGCCGGCCGCACGGCGGCTACTACACGCAGGACGACCTCAGGGAGATCGTCGCCTACGCCGCGCGCCGCCACATCTCGGTCGTGCCCGAGATCGACCTGCCCGGCCACACCCAGTCGGCCATCGCCGCCTACCCGGAGCTGGGCAACCTGGACACCCCGCTGGGCGTGGGCACCACGTGGGGGGTCGGCTCCAACGTGCTGAACGTCGAGGACGCCACGATCACGTTCTTCCAGAACGTCTTCGACGAGGTGCTGGAGCTGTTCCCCAGCCCGTACGTGTGCGTCGGCGGGGACGAGTGCCCGAAGGACCAGTGGCGGGCCAGCCCGTCGGCCCAGCGCCGGATCGCCGAGCTGGGGCTGCGCGACGAGGACGAGCTGCAGAGCTGGTTCATCCACCAGTTCGACGCCTACCTGACCGAGCGCGGCCGGCGCCTGGTCGGCTGGGACGAGATCCTGGAGGGCGGGCTCGCGCCGGGCGCGGTGGTGGCCGCCTGGCGCACCGACGTGGGCGCGGTGGCCGCCGCCCGCGCCGGTCACGACGTCATCAACTGCTCCAACACCGCCGTCTACCTCGACTACCGGCAGAGCCCACTGGAGGACGAGCCGCTGCCGTTCAGGACCGTGCTCACGCTCGAGGACGTCTACGCCTTCGAGCCCGTCCCCGCCGAGCTGCGCGGAGACCCGGCCGCGGAACGAGTCCTGGGCGCCCAGTGCGGGATCTGGACCGAGCTGATCGACTCCACCCGTCACGTCGACTACATGGCCTTCCCCCGGTTGGCGGCCTTCGCGGAGACCGTCTGGTCGGGGCCTGAGCGGGACCTGGCCGACTTCCGCCGCCGCATGGAGGCGCACCTGCCGCGCCTGGACGCGATCGGGGTCGAGTACCGGCGCGAGTCCGGCCCGCTGCCCTGGCAGCGTCGGCCGGGAGTGCCCGGCAGGCCGGAGGAGCCCGCGGAGTGGCAGGCGACGCTGGACTCCTGGACCGCCAATCTCAGAAATCCCCGATGAGCACCCGGACGGCGACCCCCCGCGCGGACTCCGGACTGGCGGGCCGGGCCGCGGACCTGTGGCGGCGCACCGTGCCATGGCGCTGGCTGACGCCGAGCACGGTGCTCATCGCAGGTGTGATCGGATTCCCCGCCCTCTACATGGTCTGGATGTCCTTCCTCGACATCAGCAGAATCGGGCTGGTCACGGGGATGGCGGGGCTGGACAACTACGCCCGCCTGCTCAGCGAGGACGCCCTCGGCCTCGTCGTCGGCAACACGCTGCTGTGGCTGGTGTTCGTCGTTGGACTGACCATGCTGCTCTCGCTCGCGCTGGCGCAGTTCCTGGCCAAGGACTTCTTCGGCCGCAAGCTCGTCCGGCTCGCGCTGGTGGTGCCGTGGGCGACGTCGCTGGTGATGACGGCGACCGTGTGGCGCTTCATCTACGAGGGCGGCAACGGCCTGCTCAACCGGCTGCTGATGGACCTGTCGATCATCTCCGCGCCCGTCGACTGGTACAAGGATCCGGCCACGGCGCTGTACTCGGTGATGGCCGTGGGCATCATCACCTCGATGCCGTTCACCACGTACGTGCTGCTGTCCGGGTTGCAGACGGTGCCGCACGACGTGCTGGAGGCCGCGCGGATCGACGGCGCGAGCGCGTGGGCGACCTGGCGGCGGGTGACGCTGCCGATCCTGCGGCCGTCGGTCATGATCGCCCTCGTCCTCAATATGCTGCACGTCTTCAACGCGTTCACCGTCATCTGGGTGATCATGGGCAAGACGGCGGGCAACCACGCCGACACGACCGTGACGTGGCTGTACAAGATCGCGTTCACCGCACAGCTCGACGCCGGTGAGGCGGCGGCGCTCGGCGTGCTCAACGTCGCCTTCCTGCTGCTGCTCATCCTGGCCTTCGTACTGGTGCTGCGGCCCCACCGCGATCCCTCGGCGGGCAGCACGCCCTCCGCTCCGTCACCCACCACTACTCCGTCACCCACCACTCCGTCACCCGCCGCTCTGCCGCCCGCCGTTCCAGAGCGTGCGCCGGTCGCGAGCCAGGCGGGTCCGACCGCCCGGCCCTCCAGGAGCCCGGCGCCGGGGCGGCGCCGCGGACGGCCGGCCGCGCTCGCGCGGGCGGGGCGCGGGTGGCGGCGGATCCGTCCCGTCGTGCTCCCGGTGGTCGGGTTCGCGGTGGCGCTGTTCTTCATCGCGCCCTACGCCGCGATGTTGTTCGGCTCGCTCAAGACGGACGCCGAACTGTTCGCCGTGCCGGCCGACTACCTGCCCGAGACCTGGGCGTGGTCCAACTACGCGGACGTGTGGCGGCGCATCCCGCTGGCGGACCTCTTCCGCGTCAGCCTGACGATCGCGCTGGCGTCCACCGTACTGGTGCTGGTCCTGGCCGCACCGGCGGCGTACGTGCTGGCCCGCATGAGGTTCAGGGGACGCACCGCGTTCCTCAGCGTGATCCTGGTGACGCAGATGTTCCCCGCCGTCGCCCTGCTCATCGGGCTGTACCGGCAGGCGGTGTTCATCGACGGGATCAACAGCTACGGCGTGATCATCGCCATCAACTCGGCCTTCAACCTCGCCTTCGCCGTGTGGATCCTGCACGCCCACTTCAGCGCGATCCCGGTCGAGATCGACGAGGCCGCCATGATGGACGGTCTCGGCAAGTTCCGGATCATGCTCCGCATGATCCTCCCGCTGGCCGCGCCCGGCCTCGTCACCGTGATGATCTTCACCTTCATCCAGGTGTGGAACGAGTTCGTCATCGCCCTGACGCTCTTCAACGACCCGGCCGGCGGGCGCGTGCCTCTCACGGTCGGCGTCCAGCAGTTCATCGGCCTGTACGAGACCAACTACCAGTATCTCTTCGCCGCGGCGCTGATGGCCATCGTGCCGGCGGTGATCTTGTTCGCGTTCATCGAGAAGCATCTGGTGAGCGGCCTGACCGCCGGGAGCACCAAGTGACAACGAGAAAGATCGGTGTGAGATGACCTCCAGAACCAGACCACGGCTCGGCGCTCTGGTCGCGCTCGCAGGTCTCGTGCTCGCGCTGGCCGCGTGCGGCGGCGGGTCGGGCGGCGCGGACGGCGGCCAGAACTCCATCAAGCTGGTCGTCGCCCAGTACACCGAGGGCACCCGCCCTTACTGGGACAAGCTGATCGCCTCCTTCGAGGCGGAGCACCCGGGCAAGAACGTCGACCTGCAAGTGATCGACTGGGGAAACCTGCAGAGCCAGGTGAACACCATGGTGCAGACCAAGCAGTTCCCCGACGTCCTGAACATCAACGTGTTCGCCGACTACGCGGAGGCCGGGCTGCTCTACCGCGCCGAGGAGGTGGTCTCCAAGGAGGTTCTGTCGGACTTCCTGCCGTCCTTCGCCGAGAACGCCTCCTTCGACGGCGTCCAGTACGGCCTGCCGTTCGTCGCGACCGTCAACGGCCTGTACTACAACAAGAAGATCCTCAAGGAAGCCGGTCTCGACGAGCCCCCGGCCACATGGGAGGAGTTCCGCGCGGCGGTCAAGGCGATCAAGGCGCTGCCCGGCGGCTACGTGCCGTACGCGCTGGCGCTCGGCGCCGAGGCCGGCGACTACGAGTTCGGCACCTGGATGCGGTCCAACGGCGGCGACTGGCGTACCGGTGACAAGTGGACCGTCAACGACGAGCGCGCCGTCGAGACCCTGCAGTTCCTCAAGTCGCTGACCCAGGACGGCTACACCCAGCCGAACCCCGGCCAGACCAACCGTCCCGACGGCACCTGGCCGCTGTTCGCCCAGGGCAAGGCGGCCATGGTGTACGCCTCCTTCGGCACCCGCGCCTTCCTCGACCAGGTGGAGAAGTCGGACGTCGACTACGGCACCGCGACGCACCCCACCAACCACGGCGCCGAGCCGGCCACCCACGGCATCCAGGACTATTTGATGGCCTTCAAGAAGGACGGCAACCAGCAGCTCGTCCGCGAGTTCCTCGACTACTTCTACCAGGCCGACAACTACGCCGAATACCTGAAGGTCGAGGGCCTGCTGCCGACCACGTCGTCCGCCTCGGCGATCATGCGCGAGGACCCCAAGATCAGCCCCATCGTCGACATGGTGGCCAAGGCGCGCTTCGACCCGACCTCGCAGCCGGTGTGGGCCGAGCTGCGCGGCACGGTGGCCGCCGAACTGGGCACCGCCGTCGGCCCCAACGGCGACCCTCGTGCGGTGCTCGACAAGTTCCAGCAGATCGTCGAGCCCTCATGAGCCGTTTCGCCCGCCGGCTCCCCGTCCGATCGGAGGCAGGGGCCACGGACACCGGCCGATCATGATGCCACGACACACGCACCAGCGTCGGTTCCAGCACCACCGTCGACGTCGCCTCACCGGCAACAGGGCGACGTCAACCCTCGAAGCCTGACCGCCACCCCAGCCCGTTGATCATGCCGTCACAGCGCTAGACGGAAGCGGCGGTGACCAGTTTCGCGATGGAATCGTCGTCACAGGTGGCCCAGAAGTCGCCGACGACATCTTCCAGGTGCTGGACCGACTCGGCCCGGAACAACACGTCCTGATATTTCGTGATGTCGTAATGCGTGGTGCCCATGGCGGACAGGTCCAGTGGCCGGATGTCCATGCCGCGGAACTCCTCGATCTCCCCGTACGACGACAGGATTCCCGCCCCGTACGCCTTGAGCTCGCCGGTCTCCTGCATGACCCCGAACTCC
This sequence comes from Nonomuraea mesophila, assembly GCF_004352805.1. Classification (NCBI taxonomy): domain Bacteria; kingdom Bacillati; phylum Actinomycetota; class Actinomycetes; order Streptosporangiales; family Streptosporangiaceae; genus Nonomuraea; species Nonomuraea mesophila. The sequence goes on along the minus strand of NZ_SMLD01000023.1, from coordinate 1,345 downwards.
ATCGTGAACCAGAACACCTTCGACACGAACTCCAGCGCCTCCTCCCCCTCGACGCGCCGTGCGGCCTGGCCCGCCAGGCGGTAGAGGGCGGCGTACCGGGAGTTGGCGAGCGCGTTGGCGTGCCCGATCACCTCGTGGATGACGTCGGGCTCCGGCGTGTAGAACGGCACGGAATGATGCCGGATGTACTGCGTCGAGTGAAAGAACCCATCCGCGAGCACGCCGTAGAAATCACGCAGCGGCACCAGACCGGCCGCCGGCAGATAGCGGAAGCCGGTCAGCGGCTCCAGCAGCTGCGAGACCTCCTCCAGCTGCGGGATCCTGTCCTGAGGCAGGCCCAATCTGGCGGCGCCGTCGAGATACTCCGCCGTGGCGTACTTCGCGTGCTTGATCCCCAGCTCCCTGGTGACCGTCGCCCATACCTCGTGCTCCTGCTCGGTGTACTCCGCGACCGGAATGGGCGTCCCCGGCCGGTAGTTGACCGCCAACCCGGCGATGGCGTTGCGCCGTGCCCGATACACCGGATCCGCGAACCCCGGGTGCGAAGCGGACAGCTCGACGACCACGGAGCCATCTGCTTGTGCCTCGACTGGGGCGAAATACTGAGCTTCCTCAAACATGTCCCATATGACAACAAGTCCCGCTTTCGCTGGCAAGAGCGACCAGCTTGGCTGAGCGATACGCTAGCTCCCGCATGCCATATCACCCGATTCCTGGTCGAATCGCACAGTCGCGGAGGACTCCCTTGTGGACGATCTAGACGCCCGCCTGCTCGTGACCATGCGAGCCCATCCCCGCATCGGCCTGACCGAACTCGCCCGCCTGCTCGGGGTGGCGAGGGGCACGGTCCAGGCCCGGGTGGAGAAACTGACCGCCAGGGGCGTCATCGAGGACTTCGGCCCCACCGTCTCGCCGAGCGAGGCCGGCTATCCGATCCTGGCGTTCGTCTGGCTGCAGATCGCGCAGGGGCGCCTGGAGGAAGCGGTGGATGCGCTACGCGCCGTGCCACACATCCTGGAAGTGCACGGGACGAGCGGACAACACGACCTGCTGTGCCGGGTCGTCGCCAGGACCACGGAACACCTTCAGGAGATCATCGCCCACATTCTGACGTCCCCCGCCGTGCAACGCACGGACTCCACCATCGCCCTGTCCACCCAGATCCCCCACCGGATCGAACCGCTTCTGGCAGATGCCGTCACCTGACGCCGGAAACAGAAAAAGGGGGGTTCCACGCCCTAGGCGTGGAACCCCCCACAAAGATTGTCCGGCGGTGACCTACTCTCCCACACCCTCCCGAGTGCAGTACCATCGGCGCAGAGAAGCTTAACTTCCGGGTTCGGAA
>NZ_SMLD01000239.1:0-11535 GCF_004352805.1 Nonomuraea mesophila | reverse complement strand
TTCCCGCGGGGCGCTCTGCTCCTTGAGCCGCTGGGCGACAGCCACCAACTCCAGCAGACCTTCGATGCCAATCATCGCAGCTCCAGGCCCTAACAGCTATATAGGTGCACTGTAGAAAGCTGCTTGAGCGAGGCTGGCGGGACATGAAACAGATCATCGACCTGCGGCCGGTCTATCACCGGCTCGAAGAACGCATCCGCGCCCACGTCATCCTCTGCTGGCTGGCGCTGCTGCTGATACGGATCATCGAGACCACCACCGGCAGCACCTGGCCTGCCTGCCGCCGCGAGCTGGAGCGGCTCCACCTGGGTACCTTCACCGGCCCCGCAGGCTTGTTCCGGCAGGTCACCACCTTGACCAAGCCCCAGCACGACCTACTCGCCGAGCTCGGCGTCCCCGCCCCCAAGCAGGTCATCGACCTGAAACCCTCAGCACGCTGACCAGCCCGAACACCGCCGCCTAGAGAAACGCCCTCCAGGCGGCCACATCCATGTCAGCCCAGCTCACACCCCAGATTCGGACCTCCAGGCCGCTGAACTACGCGGAACGCGGGCTGGCGGGCGCGGCCTGGCAAAGGTGTCGCAGTCACTACCTGCGCAACTTGCTGACCTGCGTGAACAAGAGTTCTCAGCCGTTCGTGGCCACCCTGGTCCGCACCATCTTCGACCAGCCAGACGCCGCCTCGGTGCGCACCCAGCACGCCTGGGTCGTGCAAACCCTGGAGGCCAAACACCCAGCCGCGGCCGAGCACCTGGACGCCGCCCGCGAAGACCTGATCGCCTTCGCCGCCTCCCCCCCGGGAGATCTGGACCCAGATCTGGTCCAATAATCCCCAGGAACGGCTGAACAAGGAGATCCGCCGCCGCACCTATGTGGTGGGCATCTTCCCCGACAGGCCCGCCATCATCCGCCTGATCGGTGCCGTGCTGGCCGAGCAGACCGACGAGTGGGTCGAAGCCCGCCGCTAAATGGGCCTCGACGTGCTGGCCAAGGCCCGCATCCGCGTGATCCCGGGCGACACACCCACCCGAACCCACTCCCGCAGACACTTACCGCTTAACCTGCAGAAACAGGATCACGCGAAGATCGATTCATACACCACGTCCGTGGACGTGACCGGAGCCGGGTTCCACGGCCTCTGCGGCGCACGGTTCGCGCTGCGCGTGCCGACCTACGGCACTCATCACATCACCGGACGGCCTGACGGCAACAGCGCGGGAATCTTCCTCTTCACAGGAGCGCGAAATGACGACATCACCTGACGGCCGCCACGTCGAGACGTGGCGGGCGGCGCTCCCGTTCCTGCTGACGGCCTGCATGCTGATGCTGCTCCCGGCCTGTAATTCCGCTCAACGGGAGTCCCCTCTGCCCCAATCCACCCGCAATCGGGAGGGCCTGGTCGACGGGCAGGTCGGGGCGATGCGGCTACTGCACGTCTACATCCTGGCCCCGCCCATGGACCAGCAGAAGGCCGGAGACGACCTGGGCCTCTACCTGACCCTGGTCAACGACAGCGACCAACCCCACAGGCTCGACGGCGCCAGCACCGTGCACGCCGAACAGGTCCTCTACCGCGAAAGCCCGACCGGCCCCCGCCAGCGCGTCGACGTGACGATCCCTCCCCGTCAGACCCTCTCACTCCAACAGGGGCACGACCGCCCGCACCTGGAACTCGTCGACATCCACCGCCCACTCGGCGCCACACCCATTGACGTCACCTTCCGCTTCACCACCGGCACCCTCACCCTGCGCATCCCGGTACTGCCGCTGTCACGAGGAGCCGAATCGCCCACACCAGGCCGCAGCTGACCGCCACCGGAAAGCACCACCACCAGCACAAAGTTGCCCTAGCGATCTTTGGTCTGAGCTTGCCACGTCAAAGACGAAAAAGATCGGAAGCATCAGCGCGCGGCCTGGATCTCGGCGTCGGCCACCTTGTCGTCCTCGTCTAGGATCAGGGGAGTCATCACCTGGGGTCGGTGTAGGGATTGACCTCGGCGTAGGCTTCATCGGCCTCAGTGAGGTCGAACCCTTCCTCCCACTGGCTGGTGTCGGGCCAGTTGTCCGGGCCGCCGACCCGGAACCCGGAGTTCACTCCGGCGCCGACAGGTCGGCCACGAGGAGCGTGGCTGGATGCCGGGCGCGCGCGTTGATCGCGTCCAGCGCGGCACGGCCCCTGTCGGGGTTTCTGCACAGCGCCAGCACCTTGTGGCTGGCGATTGCGAGCTGTTCGGCTGCTCGCAGGCCGATCGGAGTTGGCGCCGGTGACGGCAACGGTAAGTGGCGCGGGATGCGACATGACCATCATCCTAGTTGTTCGGAACATTCCGAACATGATGGTATGGCGAGTGTCGAGGAGTTCATCGAGAACGCGGGCCGGTACTTCGAGCGGCTGCGGCTCAGCCGTACCTCCGGCAGGGTCATCGGATGCCTGCTGGCCGACACGGGCCAAGCCGCCGACGCCCCGAGCCTGTGCGAGCGGCTGGGGGTGGCCAAGAGCAGCATGAGCCTGGCCCTGCGCCAACTCGAGCACTGCTGTCTCCTCTCGCTACCGGCCCGTGCGGGGGCGCCGGGATCACTATCGGCTGGCCGACGACGTCTTCGGGCGCGCGTTCCGCGCGAAGACGGCGGAGTTCACGGCCTTCACCGAGCTGGCCGAGCAAGGCATCAGCGCGGTCGGCCACCACCCCGTTGCCCGGGCCCGGCTGGAGCTGATGCGGGACATGTACGCGTTCATGGCGCGGGAGTTTCCCAGGCTGCTCGACCAATGGGACAAGGAGAAAGCCTCCCGGCACTCGGCCGACCACTGACAGCTTCCGCGAGCACTCCTGGGGGATGCACAGATGAGCCTTGCTACCCGACTGCTGGCCCTGATCATGGGCCTACCGCCGGCCACGTCCACAGACATCGCGGTCGACAAAGGCCTGCGCGTGGCGATGCGCGACGGTGTGGAGCTGGCCGCGGACCGCTACTACCCGCGAGGTGACCCCCGGGCGATGCTCGTGCTCATCCGCACGCCGTACGGCCGAAGCCGCGCCGTCCAGGGCTGGGGCACGATCGCACGAGCAATCGCCGAGCGCGGCTACCAGGTGATAGTCCAGAGCACCCGGGGAACGTTCGACTCCGAAGGAGACTTCGAACCGGGCGCCGCCGAAGCGGCCGACGGGCTGGCCACAGTCGAATGGCTGCGGCAGCAGCCATGGTTCCCTGGCGCCTTCGCCACCTACGGCCAAAGCTACGTCGGATACGTGCAGTGGGCGCTGGCCCGCTCCCGTATCCCGGAGTGGAAAGCGGTCGTCATCGGCGTCGCCCCGTCGGACTGGGCAAGCGGCTGGTCGCATCCCAACGGAGCCTTCTCCATCGGCAATGCCCTGTACTGGATCTACGCGATCGCTCCAGTCACCAGGGCGGACACGCCGGTGTCGGAGTCATGGCGGGCTCTCATTCGCCCTCGGCCATTGCGCACGGCCGAGACTCACCTGCCGATGGGCGCATCGGACCGGATCGCTCTGGGCGAGCAGGTGGACTACTACCAGCGATGGGTGGCCAGCGACGGGCACGACGGCTACAGCAAGGAGGTCGACTTTCGCGACTGCGCGGGCAACCTGCCCCCCACTCATCTATCCACGGGCTGGTACGACTTCTTCGTCAGCACGACCCTCACCGACTACGTGGCGATCCGTCGCGCCGGCCGGCCGGCGCGCCTGCTGGTCGGTCCAGGCGGTCACTCCTCAGGACAGAACAGGGCGGCGTCCCGAGAGCAGTTCCCCTGGCTCGCGGCCCACGGGCGCGGATCCGGCGTCTCGGTCCCCGACACGCCGGTGCGCGTTTACATCATGGGCGCCAACCACTGGGCCGATGTGGCTGACTGGCCACCGCCGGACTCCCTGCCCACCCCCTGGTACCTCCGCCAGGGCGGTTATCTCACCCCCGACCCGGATGACTCCGCCACCACCAAACCCTCCCGCTATCGCTACGATCCCACCGACCCCACACCCAACGTGGGCGGCGGTTTCCCCAATCTCCCCTGGCGGTGCGGGCCGAAGGACAACCGCATGCTCGAAGCCCGCCCCGACGTTCTCACCTTCACCACCGAGGCCGTGGAGCGCGACCTGACCCTCATCGGGTGGGTCGAGGCTGATCTCTTCGTCCGCTCCAGCCTGCAGCACACCGACTTCTTCGCCCGGCTGTGCGACGTCGCCCCCAACGGCCGCTCGACCAACATCTGCGACGGACTCCTACGCCTGCACCCCGGCTCCCCCGAGCCCGCCACCGACGGCGTCCGCCGCCTCAGCATCAGCTTGACGGGCACCGCTTACCGCTTCGCCCGCGGCCACCGGATCAGACTGCAGGTATCCAGCGGCGCACACCCAAGATTCACCCGCAACCTGGGCACCGGAGAGCCAGAAGCCACCGCGACCACCACACGAGCGGCGGACCAGGAAATCCTCCACGACTGCTACCACCCTTCGGCGATCGTGCTACCGCTGATCGACTGATACGGCCCCAAACTCGGGTCCGCGTCATCAATCGCAATGTAACCCTGTGTAACTCCCACGTTCCGCGTAATTCAGCGGCATGGAGGTCCAAATACGGGCTCTGAACTGGGCTGACATGGGTGTGGCCGCCTGGAGGGCGTTTCTCTAGGCGGTGGTGTTCGTGCTGGTCAGCGTGCTGCAGGTTTCAGGTCGATGACCTGCTTGGGGGCGGGGACGGCAAGCTTGGCGAGGAGGTCCTGCTGGGGCTTGGTCAGGGCGGTGACCTGCCGGAGCAGGCCCGCAGGCCCGGTGAAGGTGCCCAGGTGGAGCCGGTCGAGGTCGCGGCGGCAGGCGGGCCAGGTGCGGCCGGTGGTGGTCTCGATGATCCGGATGAGCAGCAGCGCCAGCCAGCAGAGCATGACATGGGCGCGGATGCGTTCTTCGAGCCGGTGATAGAACGGTCGCAGGTCGATGATCTGTTTCATGTCCCGCCAGTGAAGCGCCCCAACTTTGATGGAGACCTTGGACCGCCCCGGCGAAGTTGGAGGCTACTTCGCTTGGTTTTCGGTCGATACGGGCGCGTTGCCGTGTGACCGGTAGAACGCTTCCTCGTATTCGTGCGGGGGAACGTTCCCGCAGAAAGAATGTACCCCTTTCATGTTATACCACGCCACCCATTCCATGGTGGCGATCGTCACATCCATGACATTCTTCCAGCCGCCATGGAAATCGATGAGTTCCTTCTTGTAGAGACTGACGAGCGATTCCGCGGCGGCATTATCGTGGTCCCGCGAAGCACACAGTCGGAGGAGCCGGCGCACCAACGGACGAACCGCTTGAACCCCGCCTCCAAGCCCTTGTATTGCAGCCGCTCCGACTTTGCGAGCGGGTCCACGTGGTCGGGTACGCTGTCCACCGCCATCGCGCGAAGCCGCTGCGGGAACAGCCGCGCGTAGGAGGCCCCGAGCACGCCGCCGTAGGAGTTTCCGAGGAAGGAGATCTTCTCCTCGCCCAGGGCAGCGCGGATAGCGTCTCGTGGTGAGGTCTGCGCCCCTACCGCAGATCGGTCGGCGGGTCAGGTAGCCGGTGCCATCCGGGTGTGTCCGTGTGCCTCCTCGGCGAGGTCCTGCCAGTCGGCCCAGGTGTTGAGCCGGTCGGCGTACACCTGCGGAACGATCTGGTTGCCCTGGGCGCCGAAGAACACCCGCAATGGCGGGTTGCCGGAGTCGGCCACCTTGAGCAGCGCCCGGCCTGCCGCGGCCGGGTCACCGACATTCAGCGTCTTGGCGAAGTCGGCGAAACTCTCGCGCAGACCGTCATACAGCGGGTTGGCGTCGGCGTGGACGCCGCCGGCGGCTCCTTCGGTCGCGTAGGAGCCGGGCTCGACCAAGGTCACCTTGATGCCGAAGTCGGCGACCTCCTGAGCGAGGGTTTCACTCAGGCCTTGCAACGCCCACTTGGAGGCGACATAGCCGCCGCCGAGTGGGAACACGGTGAGGCCGCCGACCGACGAGATTTGGATGATGTGCCCGCTGCCCTGGTCCCGCAGGTCGCGGCAACCTTGTCGCCGCGAGACAGGGCGGCCTCGACGAAACTGCGGCCCAGGCCGCGGGACGAACCGGTGATGAACCAGACCTTGCTCATGTCGTCTTCCGTTCTTTCGGCGGTGAGTGTCAGTGACGTCTAGGGGACCTGCCCGCCGAGCCAGTCCTGGAAGGTGAGCAGGCCAGGAAAGTCCTTGCGCAGCTGGGCGAGGTCGGCCTGGTAGCCGCTCTCGGCAAACCATTCGAACAGCCTTTCCTCGATCGGCAGAGGAACGAGGCGCGTTGGCACCGCGGTGACCTTCTCGTAGATTCCGGCCACTTCGGCGAAGGTCAGCTCGTCGCCGGCGATTTCGAGTTCCACGCCCAGGTAGTCGTCCCGGTGGTCGATGACGTGCGCGGCGATCCGGCCGATGTCGTCGGTGGCGATCAGCTGCATCGGCCGGTCGGGGAGCACCGGGAGCTCCATCAGCCGTTCCCCTTCGACATCGGCGTAGTGCAGCAGGTTGTCCATGAAGAACACCGGCCGCACGATCGTCGCGGGCAACCTCAGAGCGCGGATGTACGCCTCGATCGCCGCCTTGCTCTCGAAGTGCTCGATCCCGGTGTGCCGCTCGGCACCGCCGACCGAGCTGTAGACCAGATGCCCGACCTCGGCGTCCAGTGCGACATCGGCGACGCGCATGCCCTGCCGTACCTCGGCCTTGAGGGTTTCCGGCTCATACGCCAGTGCCTGCATGCTGAACACGGCGTCCACGCCTCGCATGGCCAGCTCCAGGGACGCGGCATCCTCCATGTCGCCGACCACGAGCTCGGCACCGGTCAGCCGGCCGGCGGCCGGGCTCTGCGGATCGCGGACCAGGGCACGGACCTGCCAGCCACGGCTCAGCAGGTGACGCGCGGTGGCGCCGCCCTGCTGGCCGGTGGCGCCGATGACCAGGGCCACGCTCATGACGTCACCACCGGGGTGGTCTGGGCCAGCGCGATCCGCCAGGTGCCGTCGTCTTTGACCAGCACGAATGTCAGCGCTCCGGTGCGGCCGTCGTTGACGTGCTTGACCAGGTTGGCCAGCGCCACGTCCGGTCGCAGGAACGTGACGTCGAGCAGTTCGTTCTTGGTCAGCACGTCCTTGAGCGGGGTGCGCAGCGCCTTGGCCATGACCTGCCTGACCTGGTCGCGGCCGCGCAGCCGGATCCCGGTGAAATTGACCAGGGTCGCCTCCTCGGTCAGCAGCCCGGTGAAACCGGCCACGTCGCTCTGCAGGTCTTCGGCGTCGCGGACGACCTGCTCGATCGCCTCGATATCGGGATTCATGTCGCGTCTCCTCAATTCGCGGAGCGATTCGCTCCGATTTGAGACTATGCCGGAGCGCTTCGCTCCGCAACTGGTAGGGTCTGTGGCGATGACCACGCGCAAAGACATCGCAGAACGCAACGACCGCGCTTTGCTTCAGGCCGCGCGCGATGTGCTTGCCGAAGACGGCGCGCACGCGTCGGTGGCCGCCATCGCGACCCGGGCGGGCGTCGGTATCGGCAGCCTCTATCGCCGTTACAAGACCAAGGAGGAGCTGTTCCAGCGGCTCAGCCTGCTCTCTCTCGACCACTGGAACGAGGCGGCCGAGCAGGGTCTGGCCGACCCTGACCCGTGGGCGGGGCTGGCGGCTTTCGTTCACGGCTGTGTGGCGTTCGGGCAGGGCTTGCTGGCGCCGGTCGCCGGCACCATCGAGGTGAGCCAGGAGATGAGCGCCAAGGCCCGCCGCGGCGACGAACTGCTCGCCGAACTGGTACGGCGGGCGCACCAGGCCGGCGTACTGCGCGAGGACGTGGCCGCGGTCGACATCTCGCTGCTCATCGAGCAGTTCGGCCGTTCCCCGGTGGTCGATCAGCTGCGCAAGCAGGGCAGGGACGATCTGCTGACCGCCGCTGCCCAGGCGCGCCGACGGCTGATCGCGATAGCGCTCGACGGGTTGCGGCCGGGACACGGCCCGTTGCCCGGTTCTCCGCCGGGCGAGGAACTCTTCACCAGCCGCTGGTCAAACGAGTAGACGACCCCCGATACCCGGCCCGGCACCCGAGCAGCAAGGTCTACGAGGCGTTTGTGCCCCGAGCTCGGTAGTCCGGCCCGGACAGCAGCGCCTCCGCTGACCGACATCCGATCCAATCCCCCGCCTACAGAGCCACCTGGTCTTGTCCAGATGGATGGCATCGCGGTCGACGCCCGCGCGCAGCAGCGGGTCGATCTGGTGGTCGGGGTTCTGATCGGCGGTACTGATCCGCGCGTAGCCGAAGAGCGCTGCCGGAATCCACTCCGCGCACCGTTCACCGACATTGATTTTCGACACGAGTTGTCGACAGCGCCCACCTGCGGTTCCGTGATCGGTCCGGTGACTGTCGACAGACGACCGTTATTCGACACGGAGATGACTGACCCGGTTACCGCATAGCGTAGTGATGGTTACTCAGCGCTACTTTGCGGCTGGGACGCGGACCCGGGTGGGGGGACCGAGCAGTGCGGTGACGCGATCAATCGCGGAGGCGTAGGCGCGGTGGGGGTGGCCGTGCGCGGGGTGGAGAGGAAGGCGTCGGCGGCCGCAACGACCGCGGGAACTGCAGGCACACCGTCTGGGTCGCTCGCTCGGCGCCATCCGGGTCAGGGAAGGATGTGAGCTGTCACGTATGGACAGGTCACCGACATGCAGTTCCGCGTGCCGGCCGTCCTGCTCTCCCCACACGCGACCGCGTACGGTGCAGGTCACCATGAACGTCTCGGGATCGGATCGGCGGATCAGTTTGGGCGTGCGATGAATCGACAGTGGCGTCGCGGTCAGCACGGCCACCTGCACGAGGCCGAGCTCACTGAAACCGGCCTGAGCCCGGAAGTCGCTCTCCAGATGCGGTTCACAGCGGGCATCGAGTGGCACCCACCGCTTTGAGCTCACCTCGCGTCAGAGGGCGAACCGCTCGCTCGCCGGGACCTCGGCGGTGCCGATCACGTCCATGACTCCCCCTTGGTGTCGCCAGTTGCCGTGGCCATCTTCGGCAATCGCTTCCGCGTAGTCGTCGTCCGCTCGACGCAGGTGCCGGTACGTCTGCCGGAGTAGGCATTCGAGAGCGCTGAACACAGATCCGAGGCCGCTCGGGCCGTCCGTGGGCAGGCGAATTGTTGTCGATCACGTTGCTGCTGCGGGCCGGCTGCCCCGCTACGGCCGTCCTCCTAGAGCTCGGGGCTCGTGACTATCGAGGAGGATCGGGTGCCAGGCTTCCGTCGGGGGCTATGTGATCGAAGATCTGGCCGATCAGCGTGATCACATGAGGGTCCTCCACCGCGTACAGCGTCCGGCGGCCGTTGCGGCGTGCGGTGATCAGGCCGGCCAGGCGGAGCTTGGCCAGGTGCTGGGAGACCGTGGCGATGCTGATGCCCGCGTGCACGGCCAGCGTGCTGACGTCGTAGGAGGCGTGGGTGATCAGCCACATCAGATGCAGCCGTACCGGGCTGGCCAGCAGAGCGAATGTCTCGGCCGCCGCCTTCAGCTGCGCGGTGGTCGGCGGTGGGTGCTCGGCGCCGGGTGAACCCGGTGCAGGTGAGGTCGACATCGTCTCTCCATTGTCTCGCGCCCACGGCCTGCCACTCACCCTACGCTTCGACGGTTGCGCGACTTCCGAAACGTGTGGAAGATTGGGGGCACTCCGAAGGGGAGTAGCCCGCAACGCCCGCACGTCGACATGCTGAGAACCTCGCGTTCTCCGGCGGCGGGGACCGGTCACCGGCCGGTGGGCGAGACCTTCGGCCACGCTGTCATGCCTGGCCGAGTCCCCCCGCGGATGCCCGGCCGGGTTCCACCGCCCGGGAAGGACTCCTCCGCTGGCTTCCACCACGCTGCCGCGCCCACGGCCGGTCTGCCCTCAGCTGAGCGGCCCACCGCCACCCTGCGCGCTGATGCCCCTGCGCACGTTCATCGCCCGCCTCGGGCCATCGAGCGCGGCGCCCCCGGCCTCCGGTAACCGCCGGTAGCCGCCGCCGTGACTCCTGCCGGGCCGTGCCTGTCGCGCCGTGCCCGCCTCATCCTCCACCAGCGGCGGCGCCGCGGCGCCGCCAGAAGGGACACCACAGCATCATGAACACCTCGACGTTGCGGCTGCTGGCCGACGCCCGCTCCGCCAAAGCGGGCGGTGAACAGGCGATGGCCGCCCGGCAGCGGGCCCGCCTGAGCGAGCTCGTGGCGTGGGCGCGTACCCGCTCTCCCTGCTACCAGCACCTGTACCGGGACCTGCCGGCCGGAGTGGCCGACCTGGCCCTGCTGCCGCCCACCAGCAAGCGCGAGCTGATGGCCGCCTTCGACGACTGGGTCACCGACCGTGCCGTCACCCTGGCTCAGGCGCGGGCCTTCGCCGGCGACCCGGCCCGCATCGGGCAGCGGTTCGCCGGCCGCTACACGCTGTCCACCACCTCCGGTACCACCGGCACGCACGGCATCTTCCTGCAAGACGCCCGGGCCGCGGCGGTGACCTCCGCGATGATGGCGCGGATGCTGGCCGGCTGGCTGAGCGTGCGGGACGTGGCCCGCATCGCGCGCGGCGGCGCCCGGATGGCGCTGGTGATCCCCGAGGGCGGGCATTTCGCCTCCACCGTGGCCGCCGCCCGGCTGCGCGGCCGCCCCCGCATCGCCGCCTTCAGCGTGCACCAGCCGCTGGCCGACCTGGTGGCCGAGCTCAACGCCTTCCGCCCGGCGGTGCTGGCCCCCTACGCCAGCATCGGCGCGCTGCTGGCCGGCGAGGCCGAGGCCGGACGGCTGCGCATCGAACCGGCCCTGGTGATGCTCACCGCCGAAGGCCTGCCCGTCGGTGAGTACGCGCGCATCGCGGCCGCCCTGCGAGCGAAGGTACGCACCAGCTACGCCTGCAACGAGTGCCCGTTCCTGTCCTACGGCTGCTCGCAGAGCTGGATGCACGTCAACGCCGACTGGGCCATCCTCGAACCCGTCGACGAGCGGTACCGGCCGGTGGCGCCGGGCGAGCCCTCGCACACCGTGCTGCTGACCAACCTGGCCAACCGCGTGCAGCCGATCCTGCGCTACGACCTCGGAGACAGCGTCCTGCTCCGGCCCGATCCGTGCCCGTGCGGCCACCCCGGCCCGGCCGTCCGCGTCCAGGGCCGCGCCGCCGACCTGCTCACCTTCCCCGGCCCCGGCCCGGAACAGGCGCCGGTCACCCTCGCCCCGCTGCCGCTGGCCACCCTGTTGGAGGCGGTGCCCGGCCTGGAACTGTTCCAGATCGTCCAGACCGCGCCGGCCACGCTGCGCATCCGGCTGCACCCCGCCCCCGGCACCGACCCCGCAACCCTCTGGCATCACGTCGAGACCCGCATGCGCGACCTGCTGTCCCGCCACGGCCTCGGCCATGTGCGCCTCGAACGCGGCAGCGAACCGATCCAGCACAGCGCGGGCGGCAAGGTACGCACCGTCATCCCGCTTCCGGCCACCGGCAAGGACCCGGCCGGCTCCGCACGCCCCTGACCAC
>NZ_SMLD01000238.1:0-11982 GCF_004352805.1 Nonomuraea mesophila | reverse complement strand
CGCGGCGAGGCCTCCCGCACCCGCCCCCGCGCGCGGCCCTCCGCCTGACCGTGCCGCCGGGCCGTGCCGCCGGGCTGTGCCGCCGGGCTGTGCCGCCGGGCTGTGTCGCCGGGCTGTGTCGCCGGGCTGGGGTCAGGCCGGCGCCAGCTCGTACGTCGCGCCCTTGCGGGTGTCGAACACCAGCGCCCCGGGTTCGGGCCGCTCGGCCTCGACCGGGCGGCCCCGTTCGGTGACGGTGACCGGTTGGGCGGTGCGCAGGGTGAGCCGGCGTCCGAGGTCGGAGCGGATCCGCCCCTGCCGCAGCGCGCCGCCGTCCCACGTGAGGTCCACCTCGAACCCGCCGCGCGCCCGCAGCCCCCGGTACGACCCCGCGGGCCAGGCGGCGGGCAGGGCGGGCAGCAGGTGCACCTGGTCCCCGTGGCTCTGCAGCAGCATCTCCGTGATCCCCGAGACGCCGCCGAAGTTCCCGTCGATCTGGAACGGCGGATGCAGGTCGAACATGTTGGGTGCGGTCCGCGCGGGCACGAGCAGGTTGCCCAGCCGCTTGTACGCCTCGGCGGAGTCCAGCAGCCGGGCCCAGAAGTTGATCTTCCAGGCGAGGGACCAGCCCGCGCCGGCCTCGCCCCGCAGCTCCAGCGTCCGGCGGGCCGCCTGGGCCAGGTCGGGGGACAGCCGCGGGTCGATCTGGTGGCCGGGGAACAGCCCCCACAGGTGGGAGATGTGCCGGCTGCGCGACAGGGCGGCGTCGCCGCGGTAGTCCTCCTGCCACTCCTGGATCTGCCCGAGATGCCCGACCTGGTTGGGCACGAGCCGCGAGCGGGCCTCGCCGGCCTTGGCTCGCAGGTCCTCCTCGACCCCGAGCACCTCCGACGCCTGCGCGAACGCGCCGAACAGGTCACGCAGGATCTGCATGTCCATGGTCGGCCCTGCGCAGATGCTGACGTTCTCGCCGTCGTCCTCGTGGTGGCCCACCTCCGGCGAGTGGGAGGGGTTGGTCACCAGGTGGCCGGTCCTGGGGTCGGTCTGGAGGGTGTCGAGGAAGAACTCCACCGAGCCCTTGATCAGGGGGAAGTGCTCGCGCAGCCGTCGCTCGTCGCCGGTGTAGAGGTAGTGCTCCCACAACGTCAGGCACAACCACGCCCCGCCGGTCGGCCACACGCCGTAGAAGGCGAAGTCCACGGGGGCCGTGCCGCGCCAGCCGTCGGTGTTGTGGTGGGCGACCCAGCCCTTGGCGCCGTACTGGGTGCGGGCGGTCCGCGCGCCGGTCTCCGCCAGGTCCTTGATGAGGTCGAACAGCGGGTCCATGCACTCGATGAGGTTGCCCGGCCCGGCCGGCCAGTAGTTCATCTCGCAGTTGATGTTGATGGTGTACTTCGACTCCCACGCGGGCGTGAGCGAGTCGTTCCAGATGCCCTGCAGGTTCGCCGCGTGGCCGGGCGCCCGGGAGGAGGAGATCAGCAGGTAGCGGCCGTACTGGAAGTAGAGCGCGGCCAGCTGCGGGTCGGTGTCGAGCTGCTGACGGACGATGCGCTCGTCGGTCGGCAGCGCGGCCGCGTCCGACGTGCCGAGGTCGATCTCGACCCGGCCGAACAGCTCGCGGTAGTCGCGCACGTGCTCGCGCCGCAGCACCTCGTACGGCCGCCCCGCGGCCCGCTGCAGATGCCGCCCGGCCACCTCGTCCGGGTCGCCGCCGACGTCCTTGTAGCTGCGGTAGCCGGAGCCCATGGAGATGAGCAGCGTCACCTCGTCGGCGCCGGTCACGGCCAGCGTGCCGCCGTCGGTGGTGACCGTCCCGCCCTTGGCCTCGGCCCTGGCCAGGGCGCGGAAACGCACCTGGCCCTCGCGTCCCTCCCAGTCGCCGCTGACGCCGTCGAGGGCGATGGTGTCGGGCCCGGCGGCGTCCGTCGTGGTGTTCTGCGGGCTGGTGAAGGCCGCCTGGAACGTCACCGAGCCGGGCTTGTCGGCCGTGTGCCGCACGACGATGACCTGGGCGGGGTTGCTGGCGAAGACCTCGCGGGTGTGGCGGACGCCGTCGCGGACGTAGGTCACGGTGGTGACGGCCCGGGTCAGGTCGAGCTCGCGCCGGTAGCCGGTGAACTCCTCCGAGCCGGGGAAGGTGAGGGCGAGGTCGCCGAGCACCTGGTACGGCGCCTGCTCGCTGGGGATGCCCAGGAACTTCTCGTCGGCGAGGTTCTGGGCCTGCTTCCACTTGTCCTCCCAGACCCACTGCCGGATCTGGGGGAGGGCGGCCAGGGCCTCGGGGTTGTCGTAGGTGTGCGGCCCGCCGGCCCAGATGCCGTCCTCGTTGAGCTGGAGCCGTTCGGTGGCGACGCCGCCGAAGACCATGGCGCCGATCCGCCCGCAGCCGACGGGCAGCGCTTCCAGCCAGTCCGCGGCCGGGCGGGTGTACCAGAGGGCCAGCGGGCCGTCCTGCGGGCCGTGCTGCGCGCCGTGCCGGGTGCCGGCCCGCGCGGGACCGGCGGACGCCCCGGTCACGAGCACGGATCCGGCCGCCGCGCCTAAGCCGGTCGTGAGCACGCCTCGTCGTGTGTAGCCGTCGTTGGTCACCATTACTCCTCTTCCTGAACGCATGCCGCCGCCGGGGCGGGATGTCACGAGAGCGATGAGGATGATCGTCGTCAGGGGGTCCGGATGTCTCTCGGACCGCGGGGACGTCGAAGGCGAAAGGTCAGCGGATGTTCACCGCGAACATAGGATGTATGTCTACGCGAACGGGGCTTAGATGTCCATACTTCCGTGAATTCTGGCTCTAACGTAGGATGTATGTTAGGTTCCGGTCCTGCTGGAGAGGGCGGCCGTCCCCGCCCGCACCCGACCGAGCCGGAAGTCCGTGATGACCCGCATCGACGCCCACCACCACGTCTGGGATCTGTCCGCACGCACCCACGCCTGGCTCGACCCGGAGCCGATGGCCCCCGTGCGCCGCACGTTCACCCTCGACGACCTTGCCAGGCCCGCCGCCGCGGCCGGAGTGAGCCGTACCGTGCTGGTGCAGGTGCTCCCCGACCTCGGCGAGACCCGCGAGTTCCTGGCCCTGGCCGCCCGCTCCGAGCTCGTCGCCGGCGTGGTCGGCTGGATCGACCTGACCGCGCCCGACGCCGCCGACACCCTCGCGGGGCTGCCCCACGGGCTGGTGGCCGTCAGGCACGGCGTGCAGTCCGAGCCCGACCCCGGCTGGCTCACCCGCGTCGACGTGCGCCGCGGGCTCGCCGCCGTCGCCGCCGCGGGGCTCGCCTACGACCTGCTCACGCTGCCGCACCAGCTCCCCGCCGCCATCGACACGGTGGCGGCCCTGCCGGAGCTGACGTTCGTGCTCGACCACCTGTCCAAGCCGCCGATCGCCTCGGGCGAGCTGGAGCCGTGGCGCGGCCGCGTCCAGGAGCTGGCCCGCCACCCCAACGTCTGCTGCAAGCTGTCCGGCATGGTCACCGAGGCCCGCCGGGAGTCCTGGCAGGTGGCCGACCTGCGGCCGTACGCCGAGGTCGTCCTGGAGGCGTTCGGGCCCGAGCGGGTGATGTTCGGCTCCGACTGGCCGGTGTGCCTGCTCGCGGCCGGCTACGAGCAGGTCGCCGAGGCCGCGGAGACGCTGTGCGCGGGCCTGTCGGACGGCGAGCGCGCCGACGTCTTCGCCGGGACGGCGCGGCGGGCGTACCGGCTGGAGTGAGGGCCGCCCGGCGGGCTCAGGTCGTCCCGACACGGAACGTCGTGTGGTACGTCCGCGACTCCTGCGGGCCCAGCCAGATCATGCTGCCGTCCTCCCTGGCCGCCGCGTCGCCCGCGACGTGGTGCGTGGACGGCTCCAGACCGACCGCGTAGTTGCCCGAGCGCAGGTTCAGCCACTCGAAGAAGTACGGGAACTCCCGCGCCGGCCACTCCACGGACACCCGCATCCCGAGCCGGTCGTTGACCACGCCCACCCGGTGCAGCCCGTCGTCGCCGGGGACGAGCGCGTGCTCGTACACCTGCTCCACGAACCCCGGAGCCGGCCCGGGGAAGACGAGGTGATCGGCCCGCTGCTCGGCCACGCTGTCACTCTGCCAGAGCGTCTCGCGGATCGCGGCCTCGAACCTGGCGCCCTCGTCGAGCAGCGGCCAGCCCAGGTTGATGTGGTAGAGGTACATGTGCGGCGTCGGCTCGAAACCCGCGTTGGTGACGGTGTCGACCAGCCGGATCTCCTCACCCCAGAGGTCGGCCTCGATCCGCCGCACCAGGCGCAGGTTCTCGGCGAAGACCGCCGCCTGGCGCACCTCGCCCTCCGCCCACAACACGCAGCGCTCACCGTCCCAGCGCTCGCCGTAGCCGGTCAGCCGGGCGGGCAGGTTGCCCGCGCGCCCGTGCAGGCCGTGCCGCACCGACGTGCGCGGCGGATAGCGGTAGGTGCCGGCGGGCACGTCGCCGCCGAACAACGTGTGGTCCAGCCCGGCCGTGACCGTCAGGCCGGAGAACGAGCGCAACCACGACAGCCCGTCCTCGTCGGCGTTCTCGTGCAACCCCGGATGGCGGAAGCCGGTGGGGGAGCGCCAGCCGAACGCGCGCCCGCCGTGCTCGGCGTGCCCGATGTCCATGCACCGGTCCACCAGCACGTCGAACGCCAGCCCCGAGCCGGTCCTGAACTCCAGCGCCCTGATGCCGCGCTCCGCCCCGTCGGCCAGCGTCACCAGCCGCACCCCGCCGGCCGCGCTCAGATCGCCCGTCAGCTCGGCCAGCCGCCTGCGGTCCGGCGTCATGCCATCACCCACCCTCCGTTGACTTCGATGGTCTGGCCCGTGACGAACGAGGCGTCCGGGCCGGTCAGGAACGACACCACGGCCGCCAGCTCCTCCGGCCTGCCGCGCCGCTGGAGCGCCTGACGTTCCAGCACCATCCGGTCGTACGCCTCCGGATCCGGATGGATCGCCTCGGCCGCCGTCGGGAACGCGCCCGGCGAGACGCAGTTGACCCGGATCTCCTCCGGGCCGAGCTCGCGGGCCAGCGCCCTGGTGAGCGCGGCGGCGGCGCCCTTGGTGGCGACGTACGCGGCCAGGTCGGACCAGCCGCCGTGCATGGTGATGGAGGCGACGTTGACGATGGCGCCGCCATGTCCCCTCATCTGCTGGGCGGCGAGCTGGGCCGCCAGCCAGTAGGCCCGCTGGTTGACGGCGTGCACGTCGTCGTACTCGGCCAGCGGCACCTCCAGGAAGGGCCGGGCCGGATAGACGGCCGCGTTGTTGACGAGGATGCCGACCGGCCCCAGCCGCGCCCGCGTCTCGGCGAACGCCGCCTCGACGGCGGCCGGGTCACGCAGGTCGGTTGCCAGGGTGAGCGCGCCTTCGAGCCCCTTGTCCTCGACGTCGAGTGCCGCCACCCGGTGGCCGTCGTCGGTCAGCCGGCGCACGATCGCGCGGCCGAGCGCGCCGGCGGCGCCTGTGACGAGCGCCGTGGTCATCTGTGCCTCCATTCGTGGTGCAGGTCCTTGAGCAGGTCGCGGGCCGGTACGCGGGCGAGCAGCCCGTCGCGGATCAGCGCGGACGACCTCTCCTGCAGGGCGATGTAGCCGGGGAAACGCGGCCTGACCCAGGCGGCCTCCAAGGTGGCCCGGGTGCCGCGGTAGAAACCGCCGGTCTCCCAGACGGCGCGGGCCGCGGGCTGCCCGCCGGTGGCGGGGAACAGCCCGGTCTGCACCGGCTCCGACAACAGGCGGCGCAGGTGGGCGCGGACCGCCTCGCGGACCGTGCCGATGCGCGCGCGGGAGACGGCCAGCCCGGTGCCGCCGAGCACGCTGCCCGGCGGCCGGCCCGGCCAGGCGGGGGCGTCGGAGAAGGTCAGCGGGTAGGTGGCGTACCCGTACAGGAGGGGGCAGCAGTCGGCCTCGCCCGCCGCCAGCGCGTCGAGCACGCCGATCGGGTTGCGCGTCGACAGGTCGGGGTCCGCACCGGCCAGCAGCTCCGCCATCAGCTCCAGCGCCCTGACCCCCTCCTCCTCCTCGTCCAGGAAGTCGCCCGAGCAGAGCGCGCAGAACATGAGGAAGGCGTGCGGCCCGCCCAGGCACAGCACCATCCGCACGTCCCGGGCGAACGCCGCCATCTCCGTCCAGCCCGCCGGCACCCGCACACCCTGCCGGGCCGCCGCCACCTGGGTGGCCGCGTCGAGCGGCAGCGCCCACTGGCGCCCGTCCAGGTGGTAGCTGTCGAAGCTGCGGCCCGCCGACCCGGCACGCAGGGCCGACAGCTCGTCCGCCTCGAACAGCTCCTCCATCGGCACCAGCGACTCCACCGCCGCGCCCAGCCCGGGATGGTCGACGACGAGCACGTCGTACGTCTCGCACAGCCGCGCGATCGGCTCCGACTCGAACCCCTCCAGAGGCTGCCGGTCCCACACGATCGGCTCGGGCACGGCGCCGTACGGGTTCGGGCCGGCCAGGTCGAGCCGGGTCAGCTCGTCCAGCGGCGCGTACCCCCTCGGATGGTCCCAGGTCAGTCCTCGCATGCCAGCACGCCCTCCGCCAGCAGCTCGGCCGTGCGCTCCGGCGGGTAGCCGAGCTCGTCGAGCAGCTCCCTGGTGTGCTCGCCCACCAGCGGCGCACCCCTGCGCACCTCCGGAGGGGTGGCGCTCAGGCCGTACGGGAAGCCGGGCGTGGTCACCGTGCCCTCGGTGCGGTGCTCGTAGGTGACGAACGAGCCGTTGTGCCGGACCTGCGGGTCGGCGACCAGGTCGGCGTAGCCGTACACCGGGCCGGCCCACACGTCGTGGCGGGCGCAGATCTCCAGCCACTCCGCCGTCGTACGGGCGGGCAGTCGGCGGGCCACGATCGCGGTGATCTCGTCGCGCCTGGTGTGGCCGTCGGCGTCGCCGTCCATGCTTGCGAGCTCCGGCAGGTCGAAGGCGACGGCCAGCACGTCGAGCCGGGGCATGCCGAGCGCGAGATGGCCGTCCTTGGTGGCGAACACGCCGTAGGGTGCGCGGATGTAGGTGTGGCCGTGCGGCTCGCTCCCGCGGCGCTGCGGCACCCCGCCGACCGTGAAGACCGACAGCTCCTGCATCTGCACGGCGACGGCCGCGTCCAGCATGTTGACGCTCACCCGCTGGCCCTCGCCGGTGCGCTCGCGGTGCAGCAGCGCGGCCAGCGCGCCCTCGAAGGCGCTGTAGGCGGTGACGGCGTCGACGGCGTACGTGCCCGAGGGCGCCGGCGGGTCCCCCTCGCGGCCGGTGCTCAGCATGGCGCCGCTCATGGCCTGCAGCAGCAGATCCTGGCCGGGCCGCGCCATGTAGGGGCCGCTCTCGCCGTAGCCCGACATGGAGACGTACACGATGCGGGGGTTGAGCGCGCTGATCGTGGCGTGGTCCATGCCCAGCCGCTCGGCCACGCCGGGCCGGTAGTTCTGCAGGAACACGTCGGCCGTCGCGGCCAGCCGGTGCACGATCTCCCTGCCCTCGTCCGCCTTGAGGTTCACGGCCAGGCTGCGCTTGTTGCGGTTGAGCGACAGGAACGACGCGTTCACCCGGTTGCCCGTCGCCCCGCCCGCCGGGGCGTGCCGCTGCCACTCGCCGGTCACCGGCTCGACCTTGACGACGTCGGCGCCCAGATCGCCCAGCCGCATGGCGGCCAGCGGCCCCGCCATCGCGATGGACAGGTCGATCACCCGGTAACCGTCGAGAACGCCCATCAGCGCCCCTCGAACTCGGGCTCGCGCCGCTCGGCGAAGGCCGCCCTGCCCTCGGCCGCGTCGGCGGTGGCGAAGCAGACGGTCTGCAGGTCGCGCTCGTACCGGATGGCCTGCTCCAGCGGCATCGAGTAGGCCGCGCCGATGTTCGCCTTGGCCGCCTGCGCGGCGATCGGCGGCCTGGCCGCGATCCGCCCCGCCAGCTCCAGCGCGGCCGGCAGCAGCTCCTCCCTCGGGTGGAGTTCGGTGACCAGCCCCCACCGCAGCGCGCGGGCGGCGTCGATCGGGTCGCCCGTCAGCAGCATGGTGGCCGCGTTGCTCGGGCCGACGGCGTGGGCGAGCAGCGCCGACTGGCCGCTGCCGCCGATCCAGCCCAGCTTGATCTCCGGCGCGGCGAACGTCGCCGTGTCGGCGGCCAGCCGGATGTCGCAGGCCATGGCCAGCTCCAGGCCGCCGCCGTAGGCGTAGCCGTTGACGGCCGCGATGATCGGCTTGCGCAGCCCGCGTACGGCGTCGCCGTAGTCGCCGCGGTTGCGGAACTCCCACGGCGTCGCGTACGCGTCGAGCTCGCCGACGTCGCTGCCGACGCAGAACGAGCGCTCGCCCGCGCCCGTGAGCACGGCCACCCGCACGCCCGGGTCGGCGTCCACCCGGTCGAGGGCGGCGCGCAGGTCGGCCGCCATGCCGGGGGTGATGGCGTTGAGCTTGTCGGGTCTGTTCAGGGTGATGACGGCCACGGGACCGTCGACGTCGAGGTGGACGTGCACGTGTTCGCTCATTTCATGGGGTGGTCAGCAGCAGAGCCGTACGTGCTGCTCGGCGTCGGCGCGGGCGACCTCGACCACCTCGCGCATGGCCTCCTCGGCCTTGCGGTGGTGGTGGCGCCTGATCGCCACGGCGACCCGCTCGTGGCCGGGCAGCGTCTCCTTGTTGTGGGCGACCGAGCGGGTGTGCACCTGGCGTACGGACCGCAGGGCGATGCTGATCATGTCGTAGATGTAGAGCAGCAGGTCGTTGTTCGCCGCGGCGAACACCGCCTTGTGGAAGGCCAGGTCGGCCTCGATGAACGGCTCGGGGTCGTCGGCGGTGGCGTAGAGCGCGGCCAGGGCCTCGTCGACGCGCCGGACGGCCGTCGCGTCCGCCCGCTCGGCCGCCACCCGCGCCGCCCCTGGCTCCAACGCGACGCGCAGGTCGGCCAGCACCTGGATGTCGCCGGGCCGCGGCTCCGGCATGAACCGCCAGCTCAGGACGTCGGCGTCGAGCAGGTTCCAGGACTCGCGGGGGCGCACGATGGTGCCCGCGCTCCTCCTGGTCTCCAGCAGGCCCTTGCCGGCCAGCACCTTCACGCCCTCCCTGACGGCGGAGCGGCCCACGCCGAGCTCGCCGACCAGCTCCTCCTCGATGGGGAGGGACGTGCCGGGGGCCAGCGCGCCCCCGACGATCTGCGCGCCGAGCGCCTGGACGACCTGGACGTGCCGGGCCGCGTCCGGCTGGGGATCTGTTGCCACGGTTCCGCAAGCTACCCCGAGCGTCGCCGTTTTCCTAGCCCTTCATCAGATGAAATCCGAACTTCATCGGATGAAGCCTCTTAACAATCCTCGATCTCGGTAGTACGTTCCCAGCAAGCGGCACCGACCTCCGCCCCAGGGAGAGACCATGAGGCTGGCACTGATCCACACCTCGGCGACGCTGGTCGACGTGTTCGCCGGGTTGTGCGCCGAGCACCTGCCCGGCGTCGGCACCTTCAACATCGTCGACGACAGCCTGATCAAGGACACCATCGCCACCGGCCGCCTCACACCTGCGACCGCGCGGCGCGTCGCCGGTCACGTCGGCTCCGCCGAGGCCGCGGGGGCCGATCACATCCTGGTGACCTGCTCCTCCATCGGCGCCGCCGTCGAGGCCGCCGAGCCGCTGACCGGCGTGCCCGTGACACGGGTGGACCGCCCGATGGCCGACCGCGCCGTCGCGCTCGGCCGCCGGATCGGCGTGCTCGCCACCCTCACCACCACCCTCGAACCCACCGCCGACCTCGTACGCCGGCGTGCCGCCGCCGCCGGAAAGGAGATCGAGCTGACCGCCAGGGTGTGCGAGGGCGCTTTCGAGGCGCTCATGAGCGGCGACGCCGCCACCCACGACGCGCAC
Source organism: Nonomuraea mesophila (assembly GCF_004352805.1). Taxonomy (NCBI): domain Bacteria; kingdom Bacillati; phylum Actinomycetota; class Actinomycetes; order Streptosporangiales; family Streptosporangiaceae; genus Nonomuraea; species Nonomuraea mesophila. The sequence goes on along the minus strand of NZ_SMLD01000238.1, from coordinate 2,176 downwards.
GTGGCGCGGGCTCTCGCCGACCTCGGCGGCGACGTCGACGTGGTCGTGCTGGCCCAGGCGTCCATGGCCCGCGTCGCCGGTACGGTGCCGGCGGCGGCGCCGATCCTGGCCAGCCCGCCGCTCGCCATGCGCCACCTGGCCCGGGAGCTCCTGGGCGAGCGGGTGAGCCGATGACCACCTCGCCGGGAGCTTCTGGGGGAGCGGGCGCGCCGGGGGACGGGCGGGAGCTGACCGTCGCCACGTACCACGTGCTCACCCGCCTGCCGCTCGAACAGGCGGTGAGCGCGATCGCCGGCGAGCAGAGCACCGGCACGTTCGTCGGCGTCGCGGGCGAGACCGACGAACTGCGCGCCCGGCACGGCGCGGTGGTGCTCGGCATGACCGAGATCCCCCCGCCGGTCACCGAGGCGCTGCCCGGCGCGGCCGGCGACGGGCCGCTCACCGCCGGCCTGGTGCGGATCGGGTTCCCGCTGGACAACACCGGGCCGTCGCTGACGAACCTGCTCCCCGTGGTCGCGGGCAACCTGTTCGAGCTGCGGGAGCTGGCCGGGCTGAAACTGGTCGACCTCGACCTGCCCGCCGCCTTCGGGCAGGCGTACCTGCCGGCCCGGTTCGCCGTGGAGGGCACGCGGCGGCTGGTGGGGCGGCCCGGCGGGGTGCTGATCGGCACCATCGTCAAGCCCAACGTCGGGCTGCGGCCCTCCGACTACGCGGACCTGGTGGTCGAGCTCGGGTTGTCCGGAGCCGACTTCATCAAGGACGACGAGGTGAACGGCGACTGCCCGCCCGCGCCGCTGCCGCAGCGGGTGCGCGCGGTCACGTCCGCGCTCGACGAGGTCGAACGGCGGACCGGGCGGCGGCCGATGTACGCCTTCAACATCAGCGACGAACCCGACCGCATGCTCGCCCACCATGACCTCGTCGTGGGCGCCGGCGGCACCTGCGTCATGGTCAACCTGAACGTCGTCGGCCTTCCCGCGGCCGCGATGGTGCGCCGGCACTCCCGCGTGCCCATCCACGGGCACCTCACAGGCACCGGAGCCCTGTTCCGCCATCCCGGGATCGGCATCGCGCACGTCGCCTACCAGAAGCTGGCCCGCCTGGCGGGGGTCGACCACCTGCACTGCGGCGGGTTCCACGGCAAGTTCTACGTCACCGACGACGACGTGCAGCAGACGGTGGCGGCCGTTCGCGAACCGCTGCTCGGCGGCTTCCCGTGCCTGCCCGTGTTGTCGTCGGCCCAGTGGGCCGGCACCGCGCCCGTCACCCTGGACCGGACCGGCACCAGCGACCTGCTCGTCCTCGCTGGAGGCGGCGTGCTCGGCCACCCGGACGGGCCGGCGGCCGGGATCGCCAGCATGAGGCAGGCGTGGGCGGCGGCCGAGGCGGGCGTGCCGCTCACCGAGGTGCGCGAGCCGGAACTGGCCAGGGCGCTGGACCACTTCGGCGGGGTGGTGCGGCGGTGACCCGCATCGCCTTCGCCGCCGACGACTTCACCGGCGCGACCGACGCGTTGTGGCAGTTCAGGCGGTTGGGGCTGACCGGGTCGCTGGTCACCGACGTGGCGCACCTGCACGACCGGGACGACGTCATCGGCATCGCCACCACCGCGCGGACGTCGGCCGACCCGGCCTCCGTGGTGCTGCCCGCCTTCACCGCACTGGCGGCGCTGCGGCCGCTGGTCATCCAGTACAAGGTCTGCTCGACCTTCGACTCCTCCCCGCAGCGCGGGAGCATCGGGGGCGTCGTCGCGGCCCTGCACCGCGCGGGCCTGGCACGGGGCCCGGTGCCGGTGCTGGCCGCGCAGCCCGAACTGGGCCGCTGCACGTGGTTCGCCAACCATTTCGTACGCGCGGACGGCGACGTCCACCGGCTCGACCGTTATCCGCCGGCGCGCGACCACCCGGTCACCCCGGCGACGGAGGCCGACCTGCGGGTGCGCCTGGCCGAGCAGGGCGCGGGGCGTACCGGGTGGTTGCCCGCCTCGCCGTCGGAGGAGGAGTACCGGGCAAGGGCCGGGGACGCGGCCTTCGTCGCGGACGCGGTGACGGACGAGCACGTCAGGGCGCTCGGGCGGCTGCTGCTCGCCGACGCGGCCACCCGTGGCCCGCTGTGCTGCGTCGGCTCCGGCGGTCTCAGCCACGCCCTGGCCTCGGCCCTCACCTCCGCCCCCGCC
>NZ_SMLD01000237.1:0-12007 GCF_004352805.1 Nonomuraea mesophila | reverse complement strand
GGTCGGCTCCGGGTCGTCGGGGCGGTAGGGGTGGCGGCCGGCGCGGGCGGTGTCCAGGTGGACGATGTTCGCGCCCTTGTCGTCGCCGGCCTCGGCGGGCTCGGCGGGCTCGGCGGCGTGCTCGGGGTCGGTGGCCGGGGCGCCGCTCGTGGCCGGTTCGGGCTGGTCGGGCTGGTCGGGTTGATCGGCGTGGTGGAACGGGTCGTGCGTCATGATGGGGTCACCTCGTGTGCGTTGCAGCGGGCGGGGCGGCAGGGTGCGGCCGGGTCTTGGCGGATGTGGCCGCACCCTGCGTGTTCGTGTGGTGGAGGCTGGCCGGCGTGGTCGTCACGCGGCCTCCTCGGTGAGGGCGTCACGGACGGCGCGGGCGTCGTCCATGCCGCAGTGAAGCGCCTGCCTGAGCTTGTTGGCGCTGGGGTTGGCGGGCAGGGCGCCGGCGGCGATGAGGATCTGTGCGCGTTCGATCAGCGGGGCAACCTCGGCGGCGGTTCGCCTTACCCGATCACCGGTGTTCGCGCTGTACGTAAGGCCGGTAAGCCCGCCGTCAGCCGCCCCGCCGGTGGGGTCCAGGCGGGCGAAGGCGGCCAGGATGATGGGCAGGGCGGTGACGATGGCCACGGCCACAATCGGCCCCAGCACATGCAGCACCAACCGCGATAGCGAGAACTCCACGGCGCTCCACGGCAGGTACGGCCAGGCGTTCATGCCGAGGGTCAGCCCGAGGAACAGATACTCGATCCTGATCAGCTTGCGATCGTTGAGCGGTTGCCCTTGGGTGCCGAGATAGGCGCGAGCGCCCACGATGACCAGGAGGGCAATCGACATGAACGGTTCGACCAGCCAGGCGAAGATCCAGCCGGGTGACCAGGCCGGCGCGCCCTCGGCGGCGAAGTGCTGAACGCCGGCGGTTGACCAGGCCAGCGCCAACGTCAGCGCGACCATCGCCGCGGCGACCAGCAGCCGCCGCATCCGAGCGGCCTGCCATGCCCGCATCGCCGGGTCCTGCCCGAGTAGATGCAGGCGAGCGGCCTCGTGGGCCTTCTTGCGGCGCTTGCGCAGCCGGGGCGTGTCCAGCAGCAGCGGCGTGTCGTCGGTCTGGAGCGCGGCCAGTTGCCGGGCCTCGGCGACTTCGGCGCGCAACTGCCGTACCCGCCGGGTCTCTCCCGCATCGTTCGGCTCGGCCAGCGGTGCGGGCGGCGTAGGCGGCGCGAGTTCGGTCAGGTGTCGTTCGATCTCGGCCAGCGCGCGGGAGATGTCTTCCGGGCTCGGCTCGGGCGTCGGTGTGGCGGTGCTCATGCTGCCTTCCTCCAATCGGTCTGGTCGGCCTGGTCGGTGCGGGTGGCGGCTTCCTCGGCGCAGTCGAGGCAGATGCCCAGATGGCGCGGCAGCACGTAGCCGGCGTCACGCAGGCACTCGGGGCAGGTGCGGCGGGCGGCGTTGGCCTTGCTGAGGGCGGCGCGCTGCCGTGCGGTCGGGGTGCGCTTGGGCAGGGCGAAGCGCACGTCGTAGAGGTAGGCGGCGCGCACGCCGGGCGCACCGTGGCGACGCGAGCGCCACAGCACTTGGGCCTGTACGCCCTGACCGCCGGGCCGCAGCCCTTGGGCGGTGAGCTGGCGCAGCGTGAGCAGGTGCGCCGGGGCCATCTTCCACGGGTAGGTGGGGATGCCGTACCGGCTGCCGGTCGGGTCCCAGAACGTGGCGCGGATGCGCGACATCACGCCACCTCCAACCCGGACAGTCGCTGAGCGGCACGCGAACGCATGGCCTCGTACAGCTCGGTGATCTGGGCGTGGGCGTCGATCTCGGCGGCGGTGCGGCCGGCCCAGATGCCGAAGGTCGGGCGGGTGTCGAGGGCGTACTGGTCGCACAGCAGGCGGGCCGGGCAGGTGGCGCACACCTCGCGCGCCACGGCCTCACGGGCGGCGCGCTCGGCGCTCGTCTCGACCGTGAGGCGCGGGCCGGTGTGCAGCTCCGGGTCGTAGGTGCACTCGGGCAGCAGCGGGTCGGTATCCCCGCCCCACAGCGTTTCGATCTCGGCGAGCGACATGCAGGCCGGGTGGATCGACAGGTCCGGACGAACCATGATGGTGGTACTCCCTTTGGAGTCGAGCGGGGGCGGCTCAGGTCTTGGCGGATTGGGGCCGCCCCCAGCGGGTGAGACAGTTCAATTGCTGACGGCCTTGATGAACTCGGCGAGCTGCTGCGCGCCGCTCACGGTGGCCTCGAACGCCCACTTGACGGCCACGGCAGCGCCGGCCGGGTCGGTGAAGAGGTAGATGACGAAGCCGATCAGGAACAGCGTGGGCAGGAACCGACCGAGGCTCTTGGCAGGCTGCATCTGCATGGGAAGCTCCCTTGGGGGTGGGGTGGTGGCCGGCGAAGCAGCCGGAGTGCCCCGGCAGGGAGTCGAACCCCGTCTGCGACCATCGGGGGCGGTAGAGCGGTCAGCCGAGAAAATCGCGCAGCATGGCCTGGTGGGCGCGGAACACGCGACCGGCGTAGTGGCCACTGAGGTAAGCGACCAGGTGGGCGTAGCTGTCGGCGCGGACCCATGCGGCGCGCTTGGCGTCGTCCGCCCCCACCACGGTGGGCAGATCGACAGCGAACAGAGCGCACAATTTGAAGGTGACGGGCACGGTGACCATCCACGCTTCATCGCTGGCGCGCGGGTCGGGCACGTATCGCGCCGGGAGCACCTGGCGAGGCACGCTCGACAGGTTGAGGCAGGTCTCCTCTTCCAGCTCACGAACCGCTGCCGCTTCCGGGTCCTCACCGGGTTCGACGTAGCCGCCAGGAAGCGCCCAGCCATGCCCGTCGGAGCGTTCGACCATGACCAGCCAGCGGCTGGCCTGAGTGTCGGCGGTGACGATGGCGTCGGCAGCCACCTGCTCTCCCCAGTGGCCAAGCTCGTTGCGGCCGTAGCGGATACCGGTCCGCTCACACGGATTGACTGGACGACCGTCGACCACGCGGAACGGAATCGCCGCGGCGGCCTGACGGGGCGCCCAGTCGATCAGGGAAGGGTCGGTGATGGGATCGGCCCACTTCTGCGTGACGCCGGTGGTGAGAACCTCGGGATGCGTGTACGTCCTCATAGTGGATCTCTCTTCGATCAGGGGACGGGGATGGCGGAACCGGCGCAGTGGCCGGTCGTGCCCCGGCAGGGAGTCGAACCCCGCCGTGCGACCATCGGGGCGATTTCCAAGCTGTGTGGCGCCGTGACCGGGCGCGTTACTGCTGGACGACCTCGGCGGGTGCTTCGGCCTTGAGCCGGGCCAGCAGCGCCGAGGCGTGCCCGCCCCGGGACTCGCACCCGAGGTGTCTGGTCAGGCCAAAGAGGAGACCAGCGTGCACAGCCCGAAAGCCGTGGATGCTGGCCTCCGCAAGCGATGACCGGCCATCGGCCGGCCTCGTGTACCCGCCCACCCCCGAGGGAAGAGAGGCCTGGCGGGCGCGGCTCTATTTCCGGCGCCGCCCCTTGCCATCGACGGGCATGCGGCGCCGCAGGTCACGGTCGTACGTTCGGCGGACGCGCGGATCTTCGGCGCTCCAGTCCGGTCGGCCGAACCGGTCGGCGGCCTCACGGGTCAGCCGACTCTGTGCCTTGTCGTAAGCCTGGTCACGCGGAGTCTGTGACATGCTGGATGTCTCCTTTGTTGTGGAGCCGGCGGCGCGCTTTGCTCTTGGTCGGGTTGGGCGCGCCATCACCGGCGGATGAACATGGGGGACAGGCCTCCTCTCATGAGCATTTGCGGCATCGGGTTGAGGAACGCGGGTTGACCGCGCCGCAGCGACACACCCAGGTAGAAGGGGTGCCGGGCGGGAGCCAGGGCGACGGCGGCGGCTTGGGCTTGCCCATCACATCCCGCTCTCTCTGGGCGGGTGCAGCGTGGCTGTACATCGAATCCGGTCTCCCGATCGATCGATGGTCGGCCCTGGCGAGGTGGACTCTCGCCGGACCCCTGACGGTCGAAAGGCCAGGAAGAGCCTTCCGTCCGTGCCCGCCCCAAGGGCTTGCACCCGGGCGCCGGCGTCGTACCGGACGGGCTTGAGGCGCACCCCCGGCAGATCACCCGGTGGCCACCTCGACATAGACCCGGACGCTGGGCTGAACCGGGGCCGAAGGACACAGCCCCTTGATCGCCGTAACGGAGAACGTCTCGCGCAGCGTCAGAACGGCATCGGCGACCTCGGCCGGCGTGCCGACTAGGCGGATGGACAGCATGAAGCACTCCTTGAGATGGTGTGGAACACGAGAAAACGAGCCGAAAGGTAGGCGCCCCGGCAGGGAGTCGAACCCTGCCTACGACCATCAGGGCTGTCGGAGCTGGAGAGCGGCGGCGCTAGCTGGCCAGCTGGTCAGGCTCAAGCGAGAAGAACAGCACATTGAGCGTGTCCGCGCGGGTCTCACGCTTGGCCAATTCAAAAATCTGGGAGTAGACATCCAGGCGGGAGGTGCCCGCCGGGATGTCCACTGTGTTGCAGAGCGTGGCGTTGCCGAAACCGCCGTTGCCCACGGGCCACTGGACCGTGATCAGCCACATGTACTTACGCGAAGCGGTGCTGTTGCCGTTCGGCCGCTGACCGCTCGTGGTGGTGACGTGCTCCATTGCGATGATCCCTTCGGTGGTGGTGCGGACGCGCCCCGGCGGGGAGTCGAACCCTGCCTGCGACCATCGGGGCAACCAAGCAAAGAGGTAGGCGTGCAAGGCCGAACGCCTTGCACAGGCCGCCTTTTCGGTGCGAGGCGGTGACGCGGATTCTCTTGTCAGGTGGCGTGTGCTCCAGCCCGTTGGCGTGCGGCTTGCGCCGCCTTCCCAGGTCTTCCGGCTGTGCATGCTGTCCAACATGCCTAGGCAGGTTGTACAAGCATCATGCTGACTGGCTTGGCTAGTCATGTCAAGCAACATGCTCAACTTGGCTAGGAGTGTTGTTCAGGCACCGGTAGGATCCAGAGCATGAAGCTCGATCCAGACGACCCCAGGCCGCCCTACCTTCAGGTGGCTACTCAGCTCAGAGCGGCCATCCTGACCAGGAAGTTCGTGCCGGGAGAGAAGTTGCCTTCAGGGCCAGAACTCGCCAAGACCTTTGGCGTGGCAAGGCAGACAGTCCAGCAGGCAATCCGGGAGCTCCGAGAAGAAGGACTGATCGTCTCCCGTCAGGGGAGCGGCGTATTCGTGCGCGAGAAGACCGCACGCCCAGTTGGCCTGCGTCCTCATATCGAGGAGGCGTTCAAGCGACCAGAGGTCTTCATCGACTTCGCCGGGTTTTCTGGGGAGACGTTGCACGGCGCAGTCCAGGAAGCACTGGACAGCATTCGCGCCGGGCGCCTGACTCCAGAGCGCATCTCGATACGGCTTCTCCTACCAGACACTGATCGCCCCTGGTCGCTCCCGTGCCGAGCAGACAGCGGGCAGGATGAGCCCCTTTTCAGACAGCGCGCCGAAAAGATCACATCACGGCACGCTCAGGCCATTGTGGATTCCGTGCACGAACTCAGGGATCTGGGCCTGGTGGCACAAGCAACAGCTCAAGTTCGAATCAGTGGGGAGCCGCCGCGCTTCAAGATGTACGTCATCAACAAGGAAGAGGCGTTCTTCGGCTACTACGCCGTAGCGGAGCACACTGTGGCATTGGGCGGAGCGCCAGTCACGATGTTTGACCTGATGGGCAAAGACACCGAGCTGTTCCACTTTGCGCTGAGCGACGGTCCGGACTCTACGTCGGCACAGTTCGTACAGCAGTCGTCCGCGTGGTTCGATGCGTTGTGGGACAACGTGGCACGCGAGGTGGCCTGATGGCGTTGTCCGGGGTCGACACCGTACGGGCTGTTCTGAGCAAGACACAGTGCTTGCTACTCGACTTCGACGGCCCGATCTGCGACATCTTCGCAGGACTCTCAGCGGCGACGGTTGCCGCCAATCTCCGTGCCACGTTGGAGGCAGCCGGCGCGTCGCTTTCACCGCAGGTTCGCAGCACGGACGACCCTTTGGAGGTGTTCCGATTCAGCGCGTCGCTCAGCGATGACTTGACCCATCTCACACTGAGGACTCTCACCGAGCTGGAGGTGAAGGCGGCTGCTACGGCGCGGTCCACACCTGGCGTAGCGGACCTCATGGAGTGCGCACGCGACAAAGGCATGACCATTGGGATCGTAACGAATAATTCAGGCGCAGCCGTGGCAACCTTCCTGGACCGGAAACGGCTCGCCGATCGGGTGGATTACGTTTCGGCACGCTCTGCGGCAGACCCTTCGCTAATGAAGCCGAACCCTCACCTGCTCAATCAGGCACTCATTCGTCTGAATGCCGACCCATCGGTCACCTTGCTGGTTGGGGACTCGACAACGGATATCGAGGCATCCAAGCTCGCTGGAGTTTTCGCGATCGGCTATGCCAACCGGCCTGGGAAGGCCGAGCGCCTTACCGAAGCCGGCGCCGATCTCATCGTAACAAGCATGGAAGAGCTGATAGCTTCGCTAGCATAAACAGCCTCCAACGAGGCCGTGTACATTGTGCGTACAGGAAGGCAGGCGTCATGGACGCATGGTTACAGGTCCTCAGCACTCTGGCGGCTGCCGTCATAGGAGGTGTGATCGCTCCGCAGATCACGCAGGCAAGGGAACGTCGTGCTGCACGTGCCCTGGTCCGTGAACGCATAGCCGATGTGGAGTCGCTTCGATGGCTAGAAGATCCATATCTGGAATACAAACGCGCGTTGGCAGCGCTGGAGGCCGCCGCGCTTATCGCGAGGGTTCCCCGTGATGTAGTACAACGCTACATGCAAGCCGCTGATGCGGCCCGCAGTGTGATGGAGGAAGCTCCCGGCGCAGGGCCCAATGGCGAAGATGTTAGCTTCATGCCTGATGGCCCCGAAACCCTAGCCCATGCCAAATCTTTAGATCAGCTAAGCGCAGCCCTATGGCATCCGTGGCTTGCCCGACTGTCGGGAATTTCTCGCCGCCTAAGAAAATAGATCCTTCATTTTCCATCCTCATCGCCGCGCGTCTCTATCATCCGCTGCATTGCTTCAAGCTCTGCCGCATCAGCCCTTGTCGCCCCATGAGCCAACACATTGCGAGCTATAGCTACCACATTTAACAACACGAATATAAATGAAATACCAGCCATCACGAAGAGCACTTGTTCAAGCGTGGACGGCAGGCGAGATGCAGCAGCTCTGTACATAACGACGAGGATTATCGATCCAACGTTTATACCAATGTTGACCATGAAAGGCGAGAGGAAGATTGCAAAACCCCGAGGATGGATTTTCAACCGTAGCAAGTATTCGTTCGACAGCATGGTTATCACTAGAGCGAATGCGGCCACCATCACCCCAAGCAAGGCTCCTACCAGCGTAAGGAAATCCCCTGCGACAGCTATGCGCTCAGAAACCTTAGTATTGGGTATTAAGACGCCACACCCAACACCGCCCAAGAGCAATGCGAAAACGCCCTCAATGCCGAATAATTTCCCTGCAGGCATGTCTCGAATGTTTTTCCAAAATCCAAAATCTTTACGATTCAAGCCCACGCACACTCACCTCCTTTCTTGCTCAGCCTGCCTTGCACGAGTTGACCGCTGATACCTTCGGCGTACTACGTTCAAGATATCTTGTGCAGTTTCGAGCCAGCCGGGACCGAGCTCATCAGTACTTTCTCGGGCAACTTGATGTCTCTGGTCGTACGTGACTTTGCGCCCGCCCCGAACTCCTTTGGCGCTCACATAGCCGAATCCGTTGGTCGCCATCGCAATGTGTTCTCTTACGCGCTGATCCTCTTCAACATTTCTCAGCCCCACATCTGGGTCTGCTGCCTCCATTATCTGACGCAACATCCGCGCCTTATGCCTATCCATGGCATCCCACACAGAGCCAAACTCGTCCAATCCGTCAGGATTGGGCAGGCGGGCGACTAGATTGACATGCTGAACGGAATCTACGGTATGCAGCCAATGCACAAAATCCGATTCATCGAGAATCGGCTCAACTGACCACTCAGTCGAGGGCCACTGTCGCCGCTCCTCCCCCTGCCTTAATAGAGTTTCAAAGACTTGGGCGACGGTAGTCTCACTGAAACTTGGATGCTTTAGCACGCCCAGATACCTGCTCTGAGCATGGAAAATAAAGGGTGCACGTGCAGATACCGCAGCGGGCTCTACCGAGTCCTTCCACGTTTTTGTCACGGTATCGAATTCATCCGTAACACGCTCACTCTGCCTATGCCATCCGATTTGTCCACTAAGAACTGTCCCGTTCTCCAGGAGGGACTGGTTCCCCAAGATCCAGTCTCGGACGTTACTACGCCGGCCAGCAGTTACGGACTGCCCGAAGCTCAGGACTTCCAACATGTGATCCATGACAGATGCCGGCTGACTAGCCCCGATGGTCTGAGCAGCTCGCGGTCGCCGATTCACTCGGTAGAGGAGCACCGTGCCTATCTTGCCTGTGAACCATGGATCTGAGGCGCGAGCCTCTTGTGTGTCCTCGCCTGCCATCACGCGGTTGGTCACCTCCACTACACAACCGCTGGGCGACGCACCAGCGTTACATCACCTACCTGGGCACCTCCAGCATGAGCGTTCCCATATGGCCCTGAACAGTGGAGCTTCGTACGCGCCGTAGGGCGACGAACGTGCGACTCCCTATGTCTAGTCATCAGGACAAAGATGGTCTTGTTAGGAAGCCTCTCAGCGCTCTGAGGTTGAGGCACGAGCCTTGATCTTTCCCAATGCCTTCCCCAGGCTCATCAATAAGGCGGCGATGCTAGGCAACTTCGCTGGTCGCGGGGATGCGGGTGGTGTACTGAGTCTTCCCCTACGGATCAGAAGGTTACGGGTTCGACTCCTGTCGGCCGCGCACATTTGAAAGGCCCGCCACCAGGGATTTCCTGGAGCGGGCCTTCGTGTTTGTCAGGACAATCTCGCGATCTTGCTAACAGGGTTGCTAACACCACGCTCTCTGGTCGTTGATCGCTTTGGCGAAGACCTCCGCGGCCGACGCTTCCGCCGCGCGGATCACGTGGGCGTAGACCCTCAGGGTGATCGACGGGTCAGCGTGGCCGAGGCGGGCGGCAACGACGTGGACCGGCACACCGGCCAGGAGAAGCGTGGTCGCGTGGATGTGCCTCAGATCGTGGAGCCGGGCATGCGGTAGCGGGTGGTCCGGGTAGGTCTCGTTGTAGCGCTTGATCAGGATTGGGAACAGCGAGCTGAGCGTGTCCGGGTGGACGGGCTCGCCCCAGCCGGTCGTGAACACGTAGTCGCCACCGCCTCGCCACTCAGGGCCGACTTTGAGCTTGTCGGCGGCCTGCATCTTGTGCTGGTTGCGCAGGACGGTGATGGTGCCATCGTCAAGGCTGACGATGCGCTTCCTGCCACTCTTGGTGGTCCCCTCGATGCGCGCGCCGTCGATGAAGGACGCCGAGCCCCTGATGACCAACTGCTTGGCATCGAGGTCCACGTCCGACCAACGGAGGTGGAGGAGCTCGCCACGACGCGCGCCGGTGTAGGCCGCCAGGTGGAAGAAGGGCCAGAGACGGTGATCGCGGGAGTACCGGAGGAACGTCTTGAGCTGGTCCGTGGTCCAGACGGTGCCCGGCTCCCTGATCTCGCGGCGGGGACGCTTGGCCTTCTCAACCGGGCTGGACGAAAGCAACTCGTCGACGTTTACCGCGTCGCGGAAGGCCTTCCGGAGGATGGCGTGGACGTAGTCGACCGTACGGGAGGATAGAGGTCGTCCGTTCTTGCCGCCGCCGGCCATGAGGTCCCGGTACAGCTTCGTGATCGTGGATGCCCGGACTGCCTGAAGTCGCAGAATGCCGATGTTGGGTTTGACGTATCGGTTGATCATGTGCCGGTAGTCGGCGAGCGTCTTGGGCTTGATCTCGACTGCATGGGCCTCAATCCACTCGTCAAGGTACTCGCGGACGGTGATCGTGTTGCGGTCGACATACTCGCCGCGCCGGGCTTTGATCCGTGCTTCGTCGCGGGCGGCCTTGGCGTCGTCCTCGGTGGCGAACCCTCCTACCCATCGAGGCTTGCTTTCGCCCGTCTCGGGGTCTCGGACTCTGATCACGTATGACCAGGTGGTGCCGCGCTTCATGACGCCGTCGCGCAGTTTGGGTGCCTTCTTCTTGCGCGGTCGCTCATCTGGCGTACCGATGAGGATCTTGGTCATACGGCGGCCTCCTTCCTGGTCAGGTGGGTGATGTAGTCGGTAAGTGCGGAGACGGGGATGCGGCGGGAGCCGTCGATGCGGATCGAGGCGACGGCGCCGGTGGCGAGCAGTTGGTAGAGCTTGCTGCGCGAGATGGACAGGGCTTCTGCGGCCTCAGGGACCGTGAGGAGCAGCCGGGTCATGGGCGGCTCCCAAGGTCGTGTTGGGAAGTCGGCAGCGGTGTCTCGGTGAGGGCGGCGGCGAGGAGGGCGTCTCCGAGGGAGTGGCCCTTGCCTGCGTACTCCCATGTGCTGATGACGAGGACGGTGTCTTCGTCGAAGAGGGGGAGGCGGCCGGTGGTGATGTCGTTGTCGCGGGCGTGGTGTTCTCGGTCGGCGCGGAGTTCGCCGAGGGTGGTGGAGTAGTGGCGGGATCGGGTGGAGAAGTGGCCGCGGAAGCCGAGCATGTGGGCCCAGTCGGTGAGGCGGAGGTCGGCCAGTTCGGGTTGGGTGCCGAGCTGTAGGCAGGTGGTGATGAGGCGGCGGGCGTGGTCGCGCAGGTTGTACTGCTCCAGGTCGTCGAGGGGGTTGATGCGGCGGTCGAGGGTGCCGACGCATTCGGCGGCTTTGGTGGCGTACTTGGCGATGTAGCCGGCGACGGCTTGTTCGGTGAGGTCGCCGTGCAGGGTGATGGGGCGGATGTCGAGCTGAGTGCCCCAGCGAAGGACGCGTTCGGGCTGGCCCTCGTGGGAGGGTGCGGTGGCGGAGACGGCTTTGGCGGCGTGCTGGATGGCTTGGGTCAGGGTGTCGGTGGTGGCCCAGGCCGGTGGTGGTGCGGTGGGCCCGCCGGGGCCGTCGAGGCGGATAACGGCGTGGAAGTGGACGACGCCCCGCCGCTGGTATTCGGCGACCTTGGCGAAGGAGAGCGTCAGGTGGTGGCGCAGCTCTTTGAGGAGCAGTCCGCCGAGCTTGGCGAGGTGGCGGCGTAGGGAGTCGGCGAAGCGCTTCCACAGCAGCGGGGCCAGGGCGTTGAACAGGACGCTGCCGGTGTAGTCGTAGCAGTCGGGGCAGAGCGGTTCGCCGAGGCGCGGGTCGTCCTTGTGGTGGCGTTCGGTGCAGGACATGCCCCGGCCGTGCGGGCAGGTGGTGGCGTTGCGGCGGGCGTGGCAGGGCTGGACCTTGCCGCCATGCTCGCGGCGGGCGTGGACCGCGCCGAAGGACGGAGCGGTCAAGGTGACGAACAGCGTCGGGTGACCGGTCACGGTCTCCGGGACGCCTTTGCCGCCGATGAGGCCGGCGCGGATGAGGTGATAGGTGTCGGCGCGGTAGGTCTCGGCGCAGGCGGGGCAGCGGGTGGCGCGGCGGGTCTTGCACGGGACGCGTAGGACGCCGTCGGGCTCGGTGCGGGTGGTGTAGCGGTGCAGCAGTTTGCCGGTGGCTTGGTCGTAGTGGTCGACCTTGCCCCGGAGGTGGATGGGCTGGCGGCAGCCGCCGGTGTGGCGGACCTGGCTCGCCCAGCGGTCGTAGTCGGGCCGGTTGAGGCGCTTGATCATGCCGGTGATGGCGTGCGCGTTGGCGTGGGTTGCAGGCAAGATGGAGACCTCCTCTCACTCGTTCGGGTGATGGGGATGGCCCCCGACCTGGCGTTCGTCTTGGCGGATGTGCGGCCAGGCCGGGGGCGCTGCGCTATGCGCCGTGGTTGTCGATGCCGGTGCCGTCGCAGTCGGTGCAGCGGGCGTTGTCGGTGTCGATGCCGGTGCCGTTGCAGGTGCAGCAGCGGTAGTGGATCACCGGCTGGGTTTCGGGCACGGGGCTATCTCCTTTCTCGTGGGCGGGTGGTCAGGTAGACG
>NZ_SMLD01000236.1:0-12101 GCF_004352805.1 Nonomuraea mesophila | reverse complement strand
GACGAAGCTGGGCTACCGCCCGCACCCACACCCTCGCCCGGGCCCATGCCTTCTTCGGGCGGCCGTTCAGAGCCGCCGGCGCGGGCGGTAGCCCAGCTTCGTCAGCTCCTTGCGGGTGCCGGGGAAGACGTTGCGGTCGATCGGGCTGTTGGAGTACTGGTGGATGGTCCAGTCGCTCCAGGGGCGCGGCACGTCGGGCCGGCCGCGCGGCTTGGCCGGGCTCGCGATCCACAGCGGATATTCGCCGAGGCCCGCGCAGTGCCCGCCGTTGGCGAAGGCGTGGAAGGTGTAGATGAACGGCCGCACGCCGACGTGCCGCTCGACGTGGTGGCACCAGCGGCGCGCGAAGCGGGCCACGCGCTCGGGGCGCGCGCCGTCGTTGGTCTCGAGGTCGAGCGCGACGAGGTCGCCGCGGCGCAGCCCGCCCGCCTTCTCGACGGTACGCAGGAAGTGCCGCGCCTGCTCGGTGGGGTCGCCCTTGGGCCGGGCGAAGTGGTACGCGCCGCAGACCATCCAGCTTTCCCGCATGCCGTTCCAGTTGCGCGCGAACCACTTGTCGACGTAGTCACCACCCTCGGTGGTCTTGGCGAAGGCGAAGGACACGCCGTTTTCGGCGTGGTCGGCCCAGTCGACGGTGCCCTGCCAGTTCGACACATCTATGCCCAGGAGCAAGCGCTTCACCTTGTCGGAGTTTATTGAGATGTCTCCTGATCAGCCCTTCGCCGCGCCGATCAGCAGGTTCAGGGTACGTTCCCGGCCGGAGTACGCCGAGCCCACGAAATCGGTCACCCCGGCCTCCTTGAGCTGGTCGAGCTTGGCCAGCACGGTGTCCTCGTCGCCGACGATCGCCACCTCGCCCGGGCTGTCCACGCCCTCCTTGTCGAGCATCGCACGGTAGGACGGAAGCCGCCCGTACGTCTCGAAGATCTCGTCGGCGCGCGCCACCGCGGCGGCGGGGTCGTCGGTCACGCAGATCGGCAGCGCGCACACGATCCTGGGCGGCTCACGGCCGGCCTCGGCGGCGGCCGCCCTGATGGTGGGCGCGATGTGCTCGGCGACGGTCCTGGGGCCGGTCATCCAGAGCACGGTGCCGTCCGCCACGGTGCCCGCGAGCCTGAGCATGCGAGGGCCGAGCGCGGCGATCAGCACGGGGAACCCGGCGCCCGGGGTGCCGAGCCGGATGTCGGCCTTGAGCGTCTCGCCCTCGTACGCGACGTGCTCGCCCCGGCTCGCCGGGATCAGGATGTCGAGGTACTCCTTCATGTGGCGGCCCGGCCGGTCGAAGCTGTAGCCGTACATGTTCTCGATGACGACCTTGTGCGACAGGCCGACGCCGAGGGCGAGGCGCCCGCCGAGCGCGGCGTTGACGGTCATGGCCTGCTGGGCGAGCGCGGCCGGGTGGCGCGGGTAGGTCGGTACGACGGCGGTGCCGAGTTCGATGCCGGGCACCTGGCTGCCGGCGACGGCGAGGGCGGTGAGGGCGTCGAGGCCGAAGATGTTGGACAGCCAGGCCGAGGTGAAGCCGTCGCGCGCCGCGCCGGCGATCTGGTCGCGCAGGTCGCCGATGGGGTCGTCCACGTTTCGCTCGGACAGGAAGAAGCCGTATCGCATAGGAACAGAACTCCGTTCTGGTGACTGATGCGAATGTATCCCCCCACCCCCCGGCGCGGGGCATCCGCCGTGCCGGACGACGTTTGTAAAGTGGCGAGCATGACGCACGAACGCGCGGGAAAGCCCGCCCGACCAGCCGACCTCGTCGACGTCGCCCGGCTGGTGACGTCCTACTACGCCCTCCACCCCGACCCTGACGAGGTGGAGCAGCGGGTGGCGTTCGGCACCTCGGGGCACCGGGGCTCGGCGTTCGACACGGCGTTCAACGAGGACCACATCGTCGCGACGAGCCAGGCCATCTGCGAATACCGGCGCGCGCAGGGCACGGACGGGCCGTTGTTCCTCGGCATCGACACCCACGCGCTGTCGGAGCCCGCGCGGGTCTCGGCGCTGGAGGTGCTGGGGGCCAACGACGTCGCGGTGCTGATCGACACGCGCGACGGCTACACGCCGACCCCCGCGGTCTCGCACGCCATCCTGCGGCACAACCGGGGGCGCACGTCGGGGCTCGCCGACGGCGTGGTGATCACGCCGTCGCACAACCCGCCGGGCGACGGAGGGTTCAAGTACAACCCGCCGCACGGCGGTCCCGCCGACACCGACGCCACCCGGTGGATCCAGGACCGCGCCAACCGGCTGCTCGCCTCGGGGAGGGAAGGCGTGCGGCGCATCCCCTACTCCAGGGCGCTGGGCGTGGCGCGGCGTTATGACTTCCTCGGGACGTACGTCGACGACCTGCCGTCCGTGCTCGACCTCGACGCGATCAGGGCGGCCGGGGTGCGCATCGGGGCCGACCCGCTGGGCGGGGCGAGCGTGGCCTACTGGGGGGAGATCGCCGAGCGGCACCGCCTCGACCTGACGGTGATCAACCCGCTGGTCGATCCGACGTGGCGGTTCATGACGCTCGACTGGGACGGCAGGATCAGGATGGACTGCTCGTCGCCGTATGCGATGGCGTCGCTGATCGCCAACCGGGACAAGTACGACATCTCCACCGGCAACGACGCCGACGCCGACCGGCACGGCATCGTCACGCCCGACGGCCTCATGAACCCCAACCACTACCTCGCCGTCGCCATCTCCTACCTCTACGCCCACCGCGACGGCTGGCCGGCCGGCGCCGGGGTCGGCAAGACCATGGTCAGCAGCGGCGTCATCGACCGCGTCGCGCACGACCTGGGGCGGCGGCTCTACGAGGTGCCGGTCGGCTTCAAGTGGTTCGTGCCGGGGCTGCTCGACGGGTCGCTCGGGTTCGGCGGCGAGGAGAGCGCGGGGGCGTCGTTCCTGCGGCGCGACGGCTCCGTCTGGTCGACCGACAAGGACGGCCTCATCCTGGCGCTGCTGGCCTCCGAGATCCTCGCCGTCACCGGCCGCTCGCCGAGCGAGCACTACAGGGAACTGGTCGCGCGCTTCGGCGAGCCCGCGTACGCCCGCGTGGACGCTCCCGCGACGCGCGAGGAGAAGGCCGTGCTGGGCAGGCTCTCCGCCGAGCAGGTGACGGCCACGTCGCTGGCGGGCGAGCAGGTCACGGCGGTGCAGACGTCGGCGCCCGGCAACGGCGCGGCGCTCGGCGGGGTGAAGGTGGCGACGGAGAGCGCCTGGTTCGCGGCCCGCCCGTCCGGCACGGAGGACGTCTACAAGATCTACGCCGAGTCCTTCCGCGGGCCCGACCATCTGGCCAAGGTGCAGGAGGAGGCCCGCTCCCTGGTGACCTCGGCCCTCGGCTGAACAGTGGAACGTAGTGCCCCGGGCGCCGTGACTCCTGGGGCCGGAGCTCCCGGCTCAGCCGACGAGCGGCGGCTGGCGCGTCACGATTTCATCGGCGCACTGGGACGGCTGCCGTCAACGAACGCATCACACGTGCCCGGCGACTGACACCGTCTATACCGCCGGTCGCAGACGGCTCAGCGACTGCTGCAAAAGTTTACCGCCGAAATCACCCCTCCGATTGACTACGGCCTCAGGCCACCGTGATTTCATCGTCACGAACGTAGCAGTTCGCAAGCAAGCCAACGTGAACGAACTGGGCCGGTCTGGTCCGACGGCCGACGGCGACGAACCCGTTCAGTGCTAGCGCTCTCGAGGAGCCGGGTTCACGTCGAGGCTTGTCGGCATGCCTGTCGCGCTTGCCTGCCGTATCGCCCGCGGAGCCGTCCAGCCGAGCGAGGAGACGAGCTCACATGAGTCGACCCAGAAACTTCCCCTTTGAACCTGGCCCCTTCGGTGCTCCTCCGCCAGAGCACAGGAGGCGTCAAACGGACGACCCCTTGGGCCGCGTGATCTTCCCCACGACGGACGAGGTGGTACTGGCCGTCCGCTACGACGACGTCCGCGCCATGCTTGGCAGTCCCTCCTTCAGCGTCGAGGCCTTGCAACTCGGGCATGCGGACGCTCCACTGGCGCTCGCCCGTAGCGCACCTCGGCGCATGGTGGGTTCTTTGATGAATACGGATCCACCGGACCATACGCGCTTGCGGCGCATCGTCATCGGGTTGTTCACGCCCGCCCGAATAGAAGAACTTCGTCCTCGCGCACTCCGACTCGCGAACGATCTCATCGACGATATGGCAGCGCCTCCGGCCGACTTCATCGAGGCATTCGCCGCACCTTTTTCCGCCCACCTCCTTCTGGACATTCTCGGTACGCCGGACCACGGCCGCGAAGATGTCATCAGGCACTTCGGCAGCTTCATGTTCACCAGTTCACTCACTCTGGTCGAACGCATGAAGCAGGCCGGCGAGTTCAACAGACATGTGATCGCGTTGCTCATGAAGGCACGGTCGGCCAGATCCGTGCGAGGGCTGGTCGGCACCCTGGCGAACGCGCGCGAGGAGGAAGGCAGACTCACCGAAGAGGAACTGCACGGCTTGATCTACGCGATCGTCACAGTGGGACACGGGACCGCGGTCGCCATGATGGCCAGAGCGGCATGCACGCTCCTGCGCCACCCGGACCAGTTCAGCCTGCTCAGCGACCCCTCCCAGGTGCCGTCCGCCGTGGAAGAACTGCTCCGGCTGGATATTCCAGGTGAGGGCGGACAGCCTCGTGTCGCCACCGAGGACGTCGCGCTGCCTTCCGGCACCATTCCCAAGGGGGCGACGGTCGTCCCGTCCATCGCCTCCGCCAATCGCGACGAGAGTCGCTTTATCGATCCGGACGCATTTGACATTCACCGCTCACCCAATCCACACATGGCCTTCGGTTACGGCCATCACCATTGTCTGGGCGCAAGTCTGGCCAGAATGCAATTGCAGGTCATGGTCCAGCAGTTCGCCGGACGCGTACCGACATTGCGCCTGGCCGTTCCCGCCGAGGAACTCGTCTACGCGAACAACGGCGCCACCAGAGGACTGACCTCGCTCCCTGTCACCTTCGACGCTCCCCGCCCACAATGAGCGGGACAACAGAGAGGAATACACCATGTCAGCGACCACGACCCTCGGCGACTTCTTCGACCGCGAGCTGATCAAGGAGAACTTCGGAGCGTCCCGCTCATTCCTCGATCTGGAGGAGGAGCTCAAGGACACCCGAGAGGCCGACGAGCTGAGAGCCAAAGTGTCCGACGACTCGAAGCCCTTCGGCTACGCCTTCGAACTCGACGGAACCATCGACGTGGACATGATCACGCAGTTCCACTCGATGGAGGACGAGATCACGGGGCACAACTACGACCCCGAGGCCCAGGTCTGGTCGAGCTCACACGACTCCACGCAGATCCGCTCCGCCTTGACGTTCTGCTTCAGGGGAACGTGTGGCTACTTCTGGGGATTCGACAACAACGTCGACGATGGGTGGCAATAGTAATGCCAGACCCGATCGTGCTCGTCCTGACCCAAGAATTCGATGTCACCGCCGACAGTGTGGTCAAAATTCTCAGCGAGCGCGACGTGGCGGTTTTCCGCTACGACACCAGCTACTTCCCGCAGAATTCGACGCTGACCTACAAGTCCACCGACTCCGGCTGGCACTCGACACTTGTGGACACAACGCACGGTCATCGATCACTCCGCCTCGAAGAGGTCACCTCTGTCTGGTATCGCCGGCCGACGCCCTTCACCGCCGACCCTTCCTTGGGGAAGGCTCACCAGGAATTCGCGGTCAAAGAAAGCGCCCATGCCATGGGCGGCGTGTTCACCGCGCTTCCCGCACGATGGATGAATCTTCCGGCCTTCGAGCTGCGGGCGCACTACAAGCCCCTGCAGCTGAAGGTCGCGCGCGAGGTAGGGCTGCGAATCCCCAAGACACTCATCACCAACGACCCGGAAGAGGTCCCCCCTTTTCACCGCGAATGTCGCGGGGCCATCGTCTACAAGGCGCTCAACAGCGGTCTCCTCCATCAGCCCGGCGGCTGGCCACGAGGGCTGCTCACCACTGCCCTGCCCGACATTCCGCCGGACATCCTGCCCCGGGTGCGCTATTCTCCGTGCATTTTCCAGGAGCTGATCGACAAGGCGTACGAACTGCGGATCACCGTCATAGGCAAGAAGATCTTCGCCGTCCGCGTCGACAACAGGAACGACGATGGCGAGCCGCACGTCGACTCCCGGAACTTCCGAGGCACCAGCCGATACACGCAGGTCACGCTCCCCGACGAGATCGAGAAGCGGCTCAGACGGCTGATGGACACCTTCGAGCTCGCCTACGGTGCGATCGACGTCGCGGTCGATCGCACCGGCGAACACTACTTCCTGGAGGTGAACCCCGCCGGCCAGTTCGCCTGGCTCGACGATGAGACACCCGGCCTGAACCTGGCCTCGGCCATGGCCGACTACCTGTCCGGCGTGTCGGATTAGCACTGCGGGCGGCTTGTGCGGAGGAGAGAGGAAGGCAGCGAACGTGCCACATGAACCCTCGCAGGCTGCGGCCACGCCACAGGAAGAAGAAGTCGACGACGCGCAGGGCCATGAAGCACCGGAGAGCGTCGGCGCGATGGAACTCGCACCCCACTCTCTGTGGTACCACGAGGAGGCCCTGCCCCAGACAAGGCTCCGCACGATCGTCAGGCGACTGCCCGCCCTCGTGAGGACGGCCCTCAAGCTGGCGTGGAAGGCCTCCCCCGCCGACACCGCCGCGACCATCGGACTCAATGTGATCGTGGGCCTCCTCGGCGCGGTTGGGCTGCTGGCCACCACAGGTGTCCTTGACGCCCTTCTCACCGGCGGCCCCGCACCGGACAGGCTCCGCGCGGCCATGCCCGCATTGATCGGAGTGGCCGCTGCCCTGACCGCGCGTTCGCTCCTGCAGTCGACTGCCGCGTGGACGCAGTCCAGGCTCAAGCCGAGAGTGGACCGGCTGGCAGAGCGCCGCCTGTTCGAACTCACCACGGCCGTCGCCCTCCGCGCGATGGACGACGCCGACTTCTACGACGCCATGCAACGAGCTCGCAGCCGCGGCGCACGGGGAGCTGCGTTGGTGGTGGACGCAGGCGTCGGGCTGATCACGTCAGCCGCGGGCATCGCCGCGGCAGCGGGCACGCTGGCCGTCCTTCACCCGGTCCTCCTCCCCCTGCTCCTGGTCAGCGTGCTGCCGGCCGGCTGGGCGACAGCCCACTCAGCTCGCATGCAGTACCAGGTCATCTACAAGCTGTCGACCAGCATGCGACGGCAATGGATCCTCTCGGATCTCATGGCCGACCGCCGTCCGGCCCCGGAGATCCGCGCCTTCGGCATGCGGGACTTTCTGCTCGAGCAGTACGACGACGTCGCCCGTCTGTCCGAGAACGCGCACGTCGATCTGGCCCGTCGCCAGGCACTCGCCCGGTTCGCGGGAGAGGCGACGAACGGCGTCGTGGCCGCGTTCGTCTATGCCGCCCTGGGTGTGCTCCTCATGGCAGGAGCCGTTCCACTGGCGATCGTCGGGGGAACGGTCCTGGCCATCCGCATGGGCAGGTCGTCGCTGTCCGCGCTGGTCGGCGCGGCGAACGACGTCTACGACGAAGGCCTCTACTTCTCCGACTACCTGGATTTCTGCAAAGAAGCCGAACACCGTACGTCGCAACACCGCCTCGGCCTGCCGGCACCGGAATTCGCCGGTGTCGAAGTGCACGAGGTTTCCTTCACCTACCCCGGTGCGGAGAGGGCCGCGCTGAGGGACATCTCGCTCAAGATCGGAAAGGGCGAGGTCATAGCCCTGGTCGGCGAGAACGGCTCGGGCAAGACCACGCTGGCGAAGATCATCGCTGGTCTGTACGAACCCGACTCCGGCACCGTCCTATGGGATGGCGCCCCTCTGGCCTTGCTCGACCGCGATGCAGTACGGCAGAAGATCGCGATGATCCCTCAAGATCACACTCCATGGCCGCTCACCGCCCGGCAGAACATCACCGCCGGGGTGGACATCGACGACGATGCAGTCATCGGCGCAGCCGAACTCGCCGGAATCCACCGCACCATCGAGGAACTGCCTGAAGGGTACGACACCCTGCTCGATCCACGGTTCAAGATGGGCCACGAGCTCAGCGGGGGACAGTGGCAACGAGTGGCCGCAGCCCGCGGGTTCTGTCGCCGCGCCCCTCTCCTCCTCTGCGACGAGCCCACCTCCGCCCTCGACCCGCGAGCCGAGCACGCGTTCTTCGACTCCATCCGCCACTTCGCCGAGACCGATCCCGCCGCCCCGCAGGCCATCGTCCTGATCACTCACCGGCTCACCAGCGTCCTCATGGCGGACAGGATCTACGTCTTGGCCGGAGGACGCCTGGCCGAGAGCGGGACGCACCCGGAGCTCATGGATCTCGGCGGCCTCTACGCGTCGCTGTTCAAGCTCCAAGCCGAGGCGTACACACCGTGACGTAACCCTTCGCCCGCGCCGACACCGATGAAAGGTCCTCCTCGCTCATGCCTCGCACGGCTCTGCCCGAGCACCTCGTCTCAGCCCTCACCCGGCCGAACCCCTGCGTGATCAGCACGATCCGCCCGGACGGCGCGCCCGTCTCCGTGGCCACCTGGTATCTGTGGGAGAGCGGCAAGCTCCTGGTCAGCATGGATGCCCAGCGCAAGCGGCTGGATCATCTGCGTGCCGACCCCCGGGTCTCACTGACCGTCCTGGATGCCGACAGCTGGTACCGACACATCAGTCTTCGAGGGCGCATGGTGTCCCTGACAGATGATCAAGGGCTGGAGGACATCGACCGTATCTCACGTCATTACATGGGCGTGCCGTACGGCGACCGCGAGCGACCGCGGGTGAGCGCCCGGGTCGAGATCGACGCCTGGCACGTCTGGAATCTGTCTTGACCCCAGTGGCGCGGCGAACGAGCAGGCCGATCTCCCGTCGGCCACGCTCCTGCGCCCCCGGGCCACGAGCGGGACCCCTATGAAGGGGACCGTTGCAACGGTTGCCCCAACAGTGCATGGTGGCGTCACGAGGATCTCTTCGCCGGAGGCCAGGCCCATGACCCTTGCTCGGTCGCGGCACCAGGGTGAGCCTTGCGCATAAGCCTCGCGCTCCTCGCCCGGCAGTTGTCCGCGCTGGACTCCCGGCTGCTCGACGGCGCGCTCGCGACCGCGCTCGTCGTCGGCAGCTGGGCATGGGAGATTCTCGAGCAGGGTAAGGGGCACCCGCCCACGCCCCTGTCCATGACACTGACCGTGCTGGTGAACGCACCGCTGACATGGCGCAGGCGAGCCCCGTTCACGGTCCTGGTCGTCTCGGTGGGAGCGTCGCTGACGTATCACTTCCTGGGCTACCACATGGGGCTCAACAGCATCGGGCCGCTGGTGGCGCTTTACTCCGTGGCCGCGCATGCCTCCCGGAAGGCCACCGGGGTCGGTGCAGTGCTGGTGATCGCCGAGTGGACCCACAGTTCGGCCAACCAGCCCGGTGTGGCGCTGTGGTCGGCGTTAGGTCAGTCGATCATCGTGGCGGTCTGGTCGGTCAGCACGGGAATCGTCGTGCAACTACTGGTCGAGCGCGGCAGGCAACTTGCCGAGGAACACGACGCCGCTGCTCGAAGGGCGGTCGTCTACGAGCGCGTACGCATAGCCCGCGAGTTACACGACGTCGTCGCCCATCACATGTCAGTCATTTCCGTGCAGGCCGGGCTCGGCCGTTACGTCGCCCTGTCGGACCCCGCCACCGCGCACACCACGCTGGGCGTCATCGCCGACGCCAGCCACGAAGCGCTGGCCGAAGTGCGGCGTCTGCTGTCGATCCTGCGCCCGGAGGCCCCCGACCATGATGACGAAACGCCGTACACGACAATGCCCGGACTGCGCAGCCTGGACGCTCTGGTCGAGCGTATGCGCGCAGCCGGGCTCACCATACGCTTGACCGTCGACGGGGAGCCGAGGACGCTCCCTCCTGGACTGGATCTGTGCGCCTACCGCATCGTTCAGGAGTCACTGACAAATGTCCTCAAACACGCCGGGCCCGCGCACGTGGACATCCGCCTGACGTACGAGCCCGACGCGCTGAACCTGCGTGTTACCGACGACGGCCCGGGGGTGGTACCCGGCGCTCGACCCTGTGGACATGGGTTGATCGGTATGACGGAACGTGTCACCCTCTACGAGGGAATGATCCATGCGGGATCGCCTCCGGGGGGAGGGTTCGACGTACTGGCGACTTTCCCGCTCTTCCCGTCTGAGGAGGGCCGACTGACCTGAGGCAGGGCGATGGTCGACGTCATGGTGGTGGACGATCAAGTGCTGATCCGAGCCGGCCTAGCCTCACTGCTGCGGGCCGCAGGGCTGAACGTGGTGGGCGAGGCCGCCGACGGTGAACAAGCCATACGCATGGCCGCCGAGCTCAGGCCCGAGGTAATCCTCATGGACATCCGCATGCCCGGCATGGACGGCATCACCGCCCTGGAACACATCTTGGCGGCTGAAGGACCGCCGCCTAAGGTACTCATCCTGACCACATTCAACCTGGACGAGTACATCTACAACGCGTTGCGCCTGGGCGCCAGCGGCTTCCTCCTGAAGGACACCCCTCCAGAACGGATCATCTCCGCCATCCACGCCGTCGCCGCGGGCGACGTGCTCCTGGCTCCCAACGTCACCAGGCGTTTGATCGAAGCGTTCATCGTCCCGGCCGCACCCGCCGCGCCGCTCCACGCCCTGACCGTCCGCGAGACCGAGGTGCTGCGCCTGGTGGGGCACGCCCTGTCCAACAAGGAGATTGCCGAACGGCTGTCGGTGAGCGAGGGCACAATCAAGACCCATCTCAACCGCGTGATGGCCAAACTGGGCCTGACCAGCCGGGCCCAGGCGGTCGCGCTGACCTACGACAGCGGCCTGGTCAGACCCACCCGCTGAACCGGCCGAGGTCAGATCACCTCCGCGGCGAGAACCCGGCCACCGCCGCGCCCGGCTTGCGCGAGGCCGCGAACCCGGTGCTGCGCGCCCGCGGCACCGCCCCAAGCGGTCCGACAGATGGCCGTAGATCGGCTGCAGCACGATGACGGTCAGCCCGAACGAGCGGTGGGAGGTGTCAGCACGTGAGCTCGGGGGCGGTGGCGGTGCTCATCCCGGTGCGGCCGATGTCCGCACGGCGGCCGGCGGCGACCCCGTCGCGGTAGCCGGTGCCGCTCGTCCTGGGCACGCTCATCCGGATGTCCGGGTAGCGGGTCGCCACCGCGCGCTCCACCTCGGCTCTGCGGTCGGCCAGCACGACTGCGGTCCCGGTGCCGCAGGACTCGGCCTCGGCGCGGGACTCTGCCTCGCAGAGCAGGCGGTACACCTCGTCGGTGAACCCGAGCAGCCACGACCGCCGGTAGGCCCGCACGGCCGTGACCCCTTCCGGAGGCCGCACCCGCGCGAGCCCCGAGGCCATCTGCAGCAGCAGCGAGGTGGCCAGCAGGTCGGCGCGTTCGAGGTCGGCGGCGAAGCCGAACACGTGCACCCGCTGCCCGCCCTCACCCTCCCCGCGCCCGATGAGCAGGGGCCTGCACCGGACCGCCTGGGCGACCAGGCTGACGAGGCGGGCCTTCTCCCTCGCCCACGGGTTCGGCAGGGAGACGATGCGGTCGCCGGGCGTCTGGCGGGTGCCCGCTGGAGGCAGCGCGTCGATGCCGTGCCTGGCCATGAGCGCCGACGCGGCCTCCATGAACGTCGCCCGCTCGTGCTCGTTGTCGGTGCGTTCGGCCTTGGCCAGGAGTTTCCTGACGCGCTCCAGCGTGCGCTCGCGCAACGGTGCTCCTCCAACGACGCCTCAGGACTTGGTCAGCACCCTCCCGTCGGCCCCGATGGCGGGGAAGGCGCCGGTGTCGACGATGCCGTGCTGGTGGTACAGCGCCTCTATGAGGGCGTGTGCCTGCGGCTCCAGCTTCCACAGGGCACGATACTCGCGCGCCGTGGCCAGCGAGATGCCGATCTCCTGGGCGATGTCGACGGTGCGCGGCACGATGCCCTTGGAGATCTGCCGGTCCCAGTATTCGCGCGCGGCCCGCATCAGGGCGGCCCGCTCGGCGGTGCTGACCACCTGCGGGGTGGCGTCGAGGACCTCGACGTCCTCGTCCTCGTCCTCCACGAGCTCGGCCAGCGCGGGCG
>NZ_SMLD01000235.1:0-12184 GCF_004352805.1 Nonomuraea mesophila | reverse complement strand
AAGGCCGGCAGTCGTTCTACTCCCTGACCCGGCCCGAGCTGATGGACCTGCTGGCCTCGGCCGAGCAACTGCTGGCAGCCACCGGCCACGCGGTCACGCCCGCCCCCGCCCCCGGCCCCGGCCGCGCGGACCGCCGGTCAGCCGAGGGGGCGCGCGGCGGGCAGGCGCAGGCGGTCGACGGCGTCGCGGCGGGTCTTCTCCGGGCGGCGGTCGTAGCGGGCCGTCGTGGCGGGGGAGGAGTGGCCCACCAGCGCCTGGGCCGTCGCCAGGTCCACCCCGGCGTCCAGCAACTCGCCGATGAACGTACGGCGGAAATCGTGGGCCGTGCGCCGGGACGCGCCCGCCTGCCCGAAGCGGCGGGTCAGGATGTCGGCGATGCCCTGCCCGGTCAGCCGCGCCGGCCGGCCGTCGCGCCGCCGCAGGGTGCCGTACTTGCTGATCGGGCTGAACAGCGCGCCGGGAGCGGTGCCGCGGATCGCGAGCCACCGCTCCACCAGCCCGATCGCCTCCGCCGTCAGATAGACCAGCCGCTCCTTGTCGCGTTTGCCGCGCACCCGCAGCGACCGGGCGCCGGGATCGTAGTCGGCCAGGGCCAGACCGGACAGCTCCGCCCGGCGGCAGCCCGTGGAGTAGAGGACGGCGATCAGCGCCGCGTCGCGCACCCCGGCGGGGGAGTCGTCGCAGGCCGACAGGGCCGCCCCGACCACCTCGGGCGGCACGTGGTGGCCCGTGGGCAGGCGGCTCTGGCGTACGGGGGCGAGGTCGGAGGCGCGGGCGAAGTCCTCGGCGCTGGTCTGCCCGAGCCGCCAGGCCTCCTTCAGCACCCGCCGCAACGCCACCAGGTGCTTGTTGACGTACGCGGCCGACCAGCCCTGGTCGGTCAGCATCGTGCGGATGCGGACGGTGTGCTCGTAACGCAGCAGATGCCACGGCTGGCCCGCGCCCGTGGCGCTGTCGTCGCCGGTCAGCAGCCGGGCCAGCCGGTCGAGGCAGCCGCGCATGGTGCGGCGCGACTCGGGGCTGGTGAGCGAGTCGAGGTAGACGTGGTAGGGGTCGCGCGCCGGCTCGACCGGCGGCGCGGCGGTTTCGGACACGGCGGGCAGGCTCACCAGGCTGATCTTACGGTCCCGCGGCCCCTCGCAGGGGGCGTCGCGGAGCCTCAGAAGGGGCCGGTGAGCTCACCCAGCCTGCCGGTCAGCTGCAGGTTGGCCGCGTAGTCGACGGGCACCGCGATCACCGACACGACGTCGTCGGCCAGCGCCTTGCGCAGCGTGGGCAGCAGCTCGCCGGCGCTGGTCACGCGGTAGCCGCGGGCTCCGAAGCTCTCGGCGTAGGCGACGAAGTCGGGGTTGCCGAACGCGACGTGCGCGTTGCGCCCGAGCTCCAGGTCCATCTTCCACTCGATCAGCCCGTAGGCGTCGTCCACCCACACCAGCACCACGAACGGGATCCGCTCGCGTACGGCGGTCTCCAGCTCCTGGGAGTTCATCAGGAACGCCCCGTCGCCGGTCGCCGCCAGCACCCTGCGCTCCGGACGGGCCAGCTTGGCCGCCAGCGCGCCCGGCACCGCGAAGCCCATGGACGACAGCCCGTTGGAGACCAGCATCGTGTTGGGCTCGTAGGTCGGGTACATGCGGGCCATCCACATCTTCACCGCGCCGGTGTCGGCCAGCACGATGTCGTCGCGGCCCATGGCCTCGCGGACGTCGGCCACGACCCGGCGCGGGGACAGCGGGAACCCGCTCTCGGAACGCCCCTGCGCCAGCTCCTCGGCGAGCATGCGGCGGATCTTCTGGCCGGTGCCGTTCATCTCGAACCTGCGCCGTACCGCGTCGCCGAGCGCGTCCAGCGAGCGCGAGACGTCGCCGTGCACCCCGACCGCCACGGGGTAGTGGTCGTCCACCTCGGCCGGGAACCGATGGATGTGGATGATCTTCTTGTCGCGCAATGGGTTGATCTTGACGGGGTCGAACTCCTGCAGCTCGTATCCGACGCTGATCAGCACGTCGGCCTCGTCGAAGCCGAAGTTCACGTAGTCGTGGCGCATGAACCCCACCGCGCCCAGCGCGTGCCGGTGGTCGTCGGGGAAGACTCCCTTGCCGTTGAACGTGGTGGCCACCGGCAGCCCGAGCCGTTCGGAGAAGCGCACCAGCGCCTGCGAGGCGGCCGCCCTGCTCGCGCCGTGGCCGGCCAGCACGATGGGCCTGCGGGCGCCCTCGAGCACCTCGGCGGCGCGGGCGATCTGCGAGGCCGAAGGGTCCTGCGGGCGTACGACGTTGACCGGGAGCGGCGCGAGCCCTTCGGGGATCGGCGCCGACTCGACGTCCTCGGGGATCGCCAGGTAGACGGCGCCGGGCCGTTCGGTCTGCGCGGTCTTGAACGCCTTGCGGATCATCTCCGGCAGCGCCTGCGGCGACGGCACCAGCTCCGCCCACTTGGTGATCGGCCTGAACAGCGAGACCAGGTCGACGACCTGGTGCGACTCCTTGTAGATGCGGTCGAGGCCCACCTGGGCGGTGATCGCCACCACCGGGGTGCTGTTGGTGGTGGCGTCGGCCACGCCGAGCTGCAGGTTGATCGCGCCGGGGCCGAGCGTGGCCGACGCCACGCCGGGCCTGCCGGTCAGCCTGCCGTAGATCTCCGCCATGAACGCCGCGCCCTGCTCGTGACGTACGAGGACGTAACGGATGGACGAGTCGTGGAGGGCGTCGACGAAGTGGATGTTCTCCTCACCGGGGATGCCGAAGACGTATTCGACGCCCTCCGCCTCCAGAGCCTGAACGATCAGCCGGGCGGCGACGGCCTGCCGGGACATGGGAAACGCCTCTTTCCATCGAAGACTGCGTCTCTCACAGCACGGACGGGCTCCGGTTCATTCCAGCCTGGCCACCCCTTCGAGCAGCCGGTCGACGTCGGAGCGGTCGTTGTAGTGCACCAGGCCCGCCCGCACCGCGCCGCCCGAGTCGCGGATGCCGAGCACGCCGGTCAGCTCCCAGGCGTAGTTGTGGCCGTTCCAGACGTTCACGCCCAGCTTGGCCAAGTGCTCGGCCACCTGGCGCGGGGTGTGCCCGGCCACGTTGAAGTAGGCGGTGGCGGTGCGCCTGGCTGGCTTGCCGTACACGGTGACGTGCGGCATCGTCTCCAGTCCCTCGATCAGCACCTGGAACAGGGCCAGCTCGTGCTCCTCCGCCGCGGTCATCGAGGTGAGCAGGCGCTCGCGGCGGCTGCCCGTGCCGGGGACCATGGAGGCCAGGTGGTCCACGGCCGCCGTCACCCCGTCCAGGTCGGCGAACGCGGCCGTGCCCGTCTCGAACCGGTCCGGCACCGTGTCGGGCGCGGAGGCCAGCTTGTCCGGCCTGATGCCCTCCAGCAGCGCCGGGTCGGCCACCACGGCGCCGACGTGCGGGCCCGACCACTTGTACGCGCTGGTGGCGTAGAAGTCGGCGCCCATCGCACGCATGTCCACGGGACCGTGCGGGGTCGCGTGCACACCGTCCACGTACGTCAGCGCGCCCGCCCGGTGCGCCAGCTCCGCGATGGCGGCCACGTCGGGGCGGGTGCCGAGGATGTTGCTGGCGGCCGTCACCGCCACGACCTTGGTGCGCTCGCCGATCAGGCTCTCGTACTGCTCGACCGGCAGCTCCCCGGTGACCGGGTCCACCTCGGCCCAGCGTACGGTGGCGCCGGTCTGGACCCAGGGGCGCACGTTGGCGTCGTGGTCGAGCCTGGACAGCACGACCTCGTCGCCGGGGCCGGCGACGGCCCTGGCCAGGCGGTAGGTGAGCGTGGTCATGTTGGGGCCGAGGACGACGCCGTCCGGGTGGCCGCCGACCAGGTCGGCCAGGGCGGCGCGGCAGGCGGCGACGATGGCGTCGGAGCGATGGCTGGCGGGGAAGGCGCCGCCGACGTTGCCGATCCCGGTCCGGTATGCGGTGGAGATGGCGTCGATCACCGATTGAGGCGTTTGCGTGCCTGCGGCTCCGTCAAGATAGGCGTAGCCGTCGGAGAGTGCGGGATAGGTGGCGCGTACCGTATTGATAGGGAAAGGCATGGTATGTAGATGCTCATCCTCGGAGACCTCAATCGTGCCACGTCGGCGCGTCAGCACCTCATTGCTCTATCATGCGAAGAACGCGCCGACGTGCGGGGGCGGAGGTGTGACGAATGCCCCAGCTGACCGCCCTGGACGCGCAGTTCCTGCACTTCGAGACGGCCACCAACGTCGCCAACATCGCGGGACTTGCCATCCTCGACGGCGACCTGCACCGCGCTGACCTGCAGGCCCTTCTCGAACAGCGGCTCCCGTACGTGCCCGCGCTGCGCCGCAAGCTGGCACCGGTGCCGTTCGGGCTCGACCATCCGTACTGGATGCAGGAGGACGATCTCGACCTCGACTACCACGTGCGCGAGATCGGCCTGCCGCCTCCCGGCGACGAGCGGCAGCTGGCCGAGCAGGTCTCGCGGCTGCACGCCCGCCGGCTCGACCGGCGCCGGCCGCTGTGGGAGATCTACCTCGTCCACGGGCTGTCCGGCGGCCGCATGGGGCTCTACACCAAGATCCATCACGCTGCCGTGGACGGCGTGGGCGGCGCCGACGTGCTGGCCGCGCTGCTCGACACCGGCCCCCGGCCCGCGCCGCCGCCCGAGGCCGAGCCCGAACGCGACTCCCCGCCTCCCGGGCAGGCGGAGATGCTGGCGCGCGGCCTGGCCAGGCTGGCCGGCAACCCCGCCCACGCCGTGCGGTTCGCGTCCATGGCCGTCCCCTACCTGGACGAGATCCCCGTCGTGTCCTCCCTGCCCGGCGCCCGGTTCGTCTCCGGGCTGGCCCGTACCCTGGCAGGCGCCCGGCAGGTCCCCGACCTGCCGACGTTGCCCGCGCCCAGGACCCCCTTCAGCGGTCCCGTGTCGGAGCACCGGCGCTTCGCGTACGTGTCGCTGCCGCTGGACGAGCTCAAGCGGGTGCGCAAGGCGTTCGGCGTCACCGTCAACGACGTGGTCATGACCGTGTGCGCGGGAGCGCTGCGCAGGTGGCTGGCCGCGCACGGAGGCGTCCCCGCCCAGCCCCTGGTGGCCGGGGTGCCGTTCTCGCTGCGGGACGCGGGCGCCGAGGGGCCTGGCAACCAGGTGACGATCATGACGGCGCCGCTGGCCGTGCACGTCGCCGACCCCGCCGAGCGGCTGCAGCACGTACGGCAGGCCATGCGGCGGCTCAAGGACCGCTTCTCCCCGGCGTCCGCCCGGTGGCTGCGCGAGTTCAGCGAGTCGATGCCCGCCGCGCTCATGGGCCTGGCCTCACGCTCGGCGTTCGCGCTGCTCGGGCAGGCCGCACCGCCCATCAACCTGATCGTCTCCAACGTGCCGGGCCCCCAGTTCCCCCTGTACGTGTGCGGAGCTCGGCTGCTGCACCACTATCCGGTGTCGGTCATCTCCGACGTGAGCGGCGGCGTCAACATCACCGCCTTCTCCTACGACGGCTCACTCGACATCGGCGTCATCACCGACCGCGCGATGGTGCCCGACGCCTGGGAACTCGCCGGACACCTGCGCGACGCCCTCAGCGAGCTGCGCAACGCGGAAGCAAACGTGCCGCAATAGCTCATACGGTCGGCTCATGATCCTGAACCGCCGGGTGCTCAACCGCACCACGCTCGACCGCCAGCTCCTGCTCCGCCGGGCCGCCCTGTCACCGGCCGAGGCCATCGAACGGCTCGTCGCGGTGCAGGCGCAGGAGATCGACGCGCCGTACCTCGGGTTGTGGACGCGCCTGGCCGCCTTCACCCAGGACGACCTGTCCTCCCTTCTGTACGGCAGGCAGGTGGTGCGGGGATCGCTGCTGCGCGGCACCCAGCACCTGGCGCTGGCCGGCGACTACACGTGGATCCGCCCCCTCACCCAGGTGATCCTCACGCGGGCCAGACAGGCATCCTTCGGGCGCGCGACCCAGGGAGTGGATCTGGACGAACTGGCGCAGCTCACCCGCGAGCACCTGGCCGGGCGCACGCTCACCCGTCCCCAGCTCCGCGACCTGCTGCTGCGGCGCTGGCCCGAGGCCGACCCGCCGGCCCTGGGCTGGTCGGCGCAGGCGATGGTGCCGATCGTGCACACGCCGCCCAACGGGATCTGGGGGCGGCGCGGCGCCACGCCGTTCAGGCTGGCCGAGGAGTGGCTGGGCCGGCCGCTGGAGACGGCGCCGCCCGTGGAGCGGCTGGTGGCGCGCTACCTGGCGGCGTACGGGCCGGCGAGCGTACGGGACGTGCAGCGGTGGTCGGGGCTGACGCGGCTGCAGGAGGTCGTGGAGGCGATGCCGTCGCTGCGGACCTACCAGGACACCGACGGCCGCGTCCTCTACGACCTTCCCGACGCCCCGCTCGCGGCGGAGGACGTGCCCGCGCCCGTACGGTTCCTGCCCTGGTTCGACAACCTCATCGTCGCCTTCGACGACCGCCGCCGCATGATGACTGCCGGGCAGCAGAAGGCCGTGTGCGTGGGCGCCGTCGTCCACCCCACCTTCCTCGTCGGCGGGACCGTGGGCGGTATGTGGGACCTCAGGAACGGCGTACTGACGATCGAGCCCTTCCACCCGCTGCCCGACGACGTGAGGGGAGAGCTCGCGGGCGAGGCGGCTCGTCTGATGGCGTTCGCCGGCGCCGTACAGGGGAGCATCACCTGGCTTCCGCCCGGCGACCGCAAACCCGTCGGCCCGCCGGGATCGGCCATGGCGTGATCCGCCTGGCCCGAACGCATGGAGACGAGGAGGGGTGGTGCGCCTAGGACCGTCCGCGTGGCCGGCGATCTCGGGCAGGGCGACGACATCGATGCGATCACCGAGCTGATGTCCGGCAGAGGATGATCCGGCCGTCCACGCGAGCGCACTCGCGTGGACGGCCGGCTTACGTGAGCGCGTGGGTTCCGGTCAGGCGGTGGTGAAGGAGATCCACACGTCCGGGGGAGCGTCGGGCCGGGCCGGGACGTGCCGGCGTTCCTCGGTCCACGCGTCGCCGGCGAAGTGGGTGGCGACGCTCCGCCAGAACGCGACGGCCGCCGTGTTGGCGTCCTGGAAGGCGATCTGCCAAGGGCCGGGGTGCCGCGAGATCACCTCGCGTACGACGGTCGTCCCGATGCCGGAACGGCGCGCGCCGCGTACCACGAAGAAGCTGTTCAGCACCCGGGCGGGGCCGGACAGCGCGCGCACCAGAGCGAACCCGAGCGGATGGTCGCCGCTGGTGAACAGGTAGGCCGCCCAGTCGTCGTCCTCGACGGCCGAGCGCAGCCGTCCGCTGTGGTAGGTGGCGTCGGGGCTGGGCAGCCCGCCCTGGAACTCCGCCATGTCGTGGCGGAACATCAGCCAGAGCCGTTCGAGGGCGGGATGGTCGGCGGCGCTCACGGGCCGCACGGTCGCATGAAGATCAGTCATACAAGCAGCTTCCGGCCGGGAGCAACCTCCGGCCGGGAAGGTAAAGCTAGCATGCGCGGCCCGGTCCGAGTACGCCCGCCCGACGTCTTCTCCGCCCGGCGCCGCCTGCACGGCCGCGTACGGCATGGGCGCGTGACGTACGACCACCGGGCCGCACGCTCAGCGGACGGCGTAGCCGCCGATCGCGGGTTCGAGGAGGTCGAAGACGTGCCGTGCGGTCCGGGTGAGCGCCGCGGCGACCGCGTCCTCGTCCTGCCCGGCCAGCACGCGGCTCTGCAGTTCGCGGAAGAGTAGCCGGTCGGCCGCCGCGAGCTGCGCCGCGACCGCCTGCGCGACGACCACACGACCTTCGGCGTCGTCCTCGGACGGGCGTTCCCCGGACTCGGCCGGGTGTTCCCCGGGCTCCGAGTGTTCCCGGGACTCGGCCGGGCGTTCCCCGGATTCGGCGGCGAGCAGCCTGGCGAGGGCCTCTTCGCGCTGGTCGTGCAGGTCGCGCAGCCGGGCGACGAGGGTCGCGCTGTCGGTGATCATCCGGGCGAAGTCGCGCCCGGTGAAGCCGATGACGGGGTCACGCTGCTCCAGCGCGTGCGCATATGCTCGACGTACCGCGCCCAGCGCCGACTCCCCAGGTGGGCGCCGGGCGACCGCCTCCGCCAGGCCCGCCGCGAACGCCTCGTGGTGGTCCAGGGCTAGATCCTCTTTACGGGGGAAGTAATTCGTGACGGTCATCTTGGCCACCCTGGCGGCGCCGGCGATGTCGGCGATCGTCGTGCGGTCGAAGCCACGTTGCAGGAACAGTTGGGTAGCGTGGTCAGAGATGGCCTGCCTGGTCTCGCGCTTCTTCTGTTCCCTCAAACCCAAGGTGTCGATGCTCATAGACCCAGTCTTCCACAGATTTTTAGGTTGGACCCAGATTTAGGTTGACCCAAAGGAGGGGTGGACCTAATGTTGGGCGCGACCTAAGTTTGGGTTCGTCGTCCATCCTGCCCAACGCGAGCGAGGAGAGTGTTTTGTCCCAAGCAGCAGAGGTTGTCGAGCTGGACGAAGGCGTCCCTGACGGTGGCGCCGCCGTCGGCGCCGACTCGGTCAAGACCTACCTGAAGGAGATCGGGCGGGTGCCACTGCTCACCGCCGAGCAGGAGATCGAGCTGGCCAAGCGGATCGAGGCCGGGCTGTTCGCCAGAGAGCGGCTCGACACCGAGCCGGGCCTTCCCGCCGAACTCCGCGCCGACCTGGAGTGGATCGCCGACGACGGCATGCGGGCCAAGCAGCGCATGCTGGAGGCCAACCTGCGGCTGGTCGTGTCCATCGCCAAGCGCTACACCGGCCGCGGCATGCTCTTCCTCGACCTGATCCAGGAGGGCAACCTCGGCCTGATCCGCACGATCGAGAAGTTCGACTACCGGCTCGGCTACAAGTTCTCCACCTACGCCACGTGGTGGATCAAGCAGGCGATCACGCGCGCCATGGCCGACCAGGCCCGCACGATCCGCATCCCGGTGCACATGGTGGAGCTCATCAACAAGGTGGCACGGGTGCAGCGGCGCCTGCAGAGCGACCTCGGCCGCGAGCCCACGCCCGAGGAGATCGCCAAGGAGAGCGAGCTCGAGGTGAGCCGCGTCATCGAGGTCCAGGGCTACGGCCGCGAGCCCATCTCGCTGCACACGCCGCTGGGCGAGGAGGGCGACAGCGAGTTCGGCGACCTCATCGAGGACACCGAGGCCGTCTCCCCGGCCGACGCGGTGTCGTTCACCCTGCTCCAGCAGCAGTTGCACGCCCTGCTCGACCAGCTCAGCGAGCGCGAGGCGGGCGTGATCAGCATGCGCTACGGCCTGACCGACGGCAAGCCCCGCACGCTCGACGAGATCGGCCGCGTCTACGGCGTGACCAGGGAGCGCATCCGGCAGATCGAGGCCAAGACGATGTCGAAGCTGCGCCATCCGTCCCGCTCGCTGGCGCTGCGCGACTACCTGAGCTGACCGTCTCACCTGGCGCATGAGAGCCGCGGAGAGAAAGGGTACGCAAACGGGAACTCAAGACTGTCGCCACAGCCCCTTGCTTGTCGCTGTGAGTGACCTAGATTCCCAGGCGTGAAACGCTCCCGTTCGAGCCTCGTCCACCAAGTGACGTACGCGTTCAAGAACCCGCGCAAGATCCTGCCCCACCTGAGGCGGCTCGCCCGCGACACCTGGTTCAGGCTGCGTACCCGCGACCACGTCGCCTACTACCGTGCCGTCATGAAGTCCGACACCGCCCGAGACCCCGAGGGCGCGGTCGGCTCCCACACACATCGACGGTGGCTGGCGCTGGGCCGTATGCAGTTCGACTACCTCGTCGAGCACGGGCTGAAGCCTGAGTGCCGGATGCTGGAGATCGGCTGCGGCAACCTCAGGGCCGGTCACCTGTTCATCGGCTACCTGCACACCGGCAACTACTACGGCATCGACATCTCGCCCGACATCCTCATGGCGGCCCAGGACACCATCGCCGAGCACGGGCTGGGCGACAAGCTGCCGCACCTGACCCCCGTACGCGACCTGCGCTTCGCGTTCCTGCCCGACGAGCACTTCGACGTCGTCCACGCGCACAGCGTCTTCTCCCACTCGCCGCTCCACGTGATCGAGGAGTGCTTCGCCCACGTCGGGCGGGTCATGAAACCCGGCGGATGGTTCGACTTCACCTTCGACCGCACCGAGGGCAAGGAGCACCAGGTGCTGCGGGAGGATTTCTACTACCGCACCGAGACCCTGATCGCGCTGGCCTCCAAGTACGGCCTGCAGGCGAGGTTCATGGACGACTGGGAACGCCTGCCGCACAAGCAGTCGAAGATCCGCGTCACCCGGCGGGCCGGCGCCCTCTGACCGGCCGCACGGCCGGAAAACGGCCTGCGTGCGAAGGACACCATCCCCTAGCGTGTGGCGCGTGAGAGACGTCCGTACGCTGCCCAAGGCCCACCTGCACGTGCACCTGGAAAGCACCGTGCGCCCGCAGACCGTCCGCGACCTGGGCGGCACGCCCGGGGACGGACGCGTGTTCCGCGACTTCAGGCAGTTCGCCGACCAGCGCGCGCAGGTGCGCGAGCTGCTGCGCACGGCCGAGCACTTCCGGCGCGTCGCGGTGGAGTTCTGCGAGGACGAAGCCGCGCAGGGCACCCGCTACGCCGAGGTGACCTTCACCGCGGCCTCCCACGGGGAGCGGGTGGGAGAGCTGGAGATGCCGCTGGAGGCGGTGCTCGACGGGCTGCGGGAGGGACGCGACCGTTACGGCGTCGAGTGCAGGGTGCTGCTCGACCACTCCAGGCGACGGCCGGTGGAGCGGCTGTGGCGCACGTACGAACTGGCCACCCGCTACGACGACGTGATCGGCATGGGGCTGGCGGGCGACGAGCGGCACCCGCTGGCGCCGTTCGCCGAGGTGCTCGACGCGGCCAGGGACGCGGGGCTCCGCCTCGTCCACCACGCGGGCGAGGCGGCCGGCGCGGCCAGCATCCGCGAAGCCCTCGACGTGGGGCACGCCGAACGCCTCGGGCACGGCATCCGGGTCCTCGACGACGAGAGCCTCGTGGCCGAGGTGCGCGAACGCGGGATCCCGCTGGAGGTCTGCCCCACCTCCAACGTCCTGCTGGGGCTCGTCCCGTCGCTGTCCGAACATCCGCTGCCACGCCTGCGGGCGGCGGGGCTGGCCGTCACGATCAACACCGACGGGGAGGCGGCGCTGGCCGGCGAGTACGCCGGGCTGCGCGACACCTTCGGCTGCACCGACGACGACCTCGCCGACCTGGCACGCGCCTCGATCGACGCGTCCTTCGCCCCCGACCCGGTCAAGGCCGAGCTCAAGGCCGGCGTCCACGCCTGGGCCACCCCGTGACCGGCCGCCGGGACCTGTCCCCCGAGGCGAGGCCGAGCGGTTCCGCCGGCGACCCGAAGCCGGACGGCCCTCCCGAAACCGGGCGGCCTCCCGAAGAGGTCCTCGACGCGTACGGCGCCGAGGGGCCGCCGGTCTGGCTGGGCGGCGCCTGGCGGGTCGGTGACCTGGTCGTCAAGCAGGTGGAGTTCCTGCCGGAGACGTTGTGGCGGGCCGAGGTGCTGTCCGCGCTGCCCGGCGCGCCGGCGTTCCGCGTGGCACGTCCCGTGCGGGCGCGGGACGGCGCATGGACGGCGTGCGGATGGGAGGCGGCCCGGCTCGTCCCGGGCGAGCCGGACGTGAGCAGGCAGGACGACGTACTGAGGGCGGGCGCCGCCTTCCACGAGGCGATCGCTCACCTGCCCAGGCCCGCGTTCCTGGACGTCCGTGACGATCCATGGTCCTACGGTGACCGCGTGGCGTGGGAGGAGCTTCCCGGCCCGTCCGGAGGGGCCGGACTGCTCGAACCGCTCGTACGGGCCCGGCGCCCGGTGGATCTTCCGTCCCAGGCGGTTCACGGGGATCTGCCCGGCAACGTGCTGTTCGCCGGCGGCCTGCCACCGGCGATCATCGACTGGCCGGTCTACTGGCGTCCGCCGTCCTGGGCGGCGGCGGTCGCGGTCGTGGACGCGCTGTGCTGGTACGGCGCCTCGCCCAAGCTGGCCGAACGGTGGGCACATCTTCCCGAATGGGGACAAATGCTGATACGTGCGCTCGTCTACCGGATCGTCACTCACGAGGCGCTGGCCGGCCCCGCGGCGTGGACGCCGGAGCACCTGTCCGCCTACCGGCCGGTCATCGACCTCGCCCTGACCCACGCCCGCACTGTCACCGGACGACCCCCCGCCCCGAGCCCCGCCCGGGGGC